>JAUWPC010000186.1 GCA_030611815.1 Desulfobacteraceae bacterium | reverse complement strand
TCTTCAAGACGATTACGGTGTTTCTTAAGTTCGAGATGGGTTCGAACCCTGGCTTTTACGATAGATGGGCTAAAAGGCTTTGTGATGTAATCAACTGCACCAAGTCCAAGTCCTTGGGCCTCGTCGTCTTCTCCGCTTCTTACCGATATGAAGATAACCGGTATATTTGATGTTCTCCTGTTAGCTTTCAACTTCTTGCACACTTCGTATCCGTCCATCCCAGGCATCATGATGTCCAGGAGTATCAGGTCGGGAGGATTTTGAGATGTGGCGACTCGTAGAGCATCTGCCCCATTTTCAACCACGATGCATTGCCCGAAACTATCCATTATGTTTCGCAACTTCTCCCTGCTAACAAGCTCATCATCAACGATAAGGATTCTCATGAAAAACGTACCTCGATTTTAGGATAACTTATCTACTAACTTGCATTAGTCAAAACTGTCAAATCGACGAAAAATAGTCAAGAATTCATTTTCCAGTCATAGGTTTTTCGCCCCCGAGAAATTCCAGGAGCATATAGGTAAGCATACATTCAATGTTGGCGATCAGGACAACATAATTGATCCTATTTCTCGTCCAAAATTTCTCTCAATTTTTGTGATAATTCTTTCATCTCAGGCACGCTCGAGTGTCTGCCGGAGCATTCCGCGGACTTGATTATCATCGTCTATGTGGATAAGAGGCATCTTTATTCTCCTAAAAAAACTGTTCTTTCACTGGACTATTCGAACTTAAACCCTTTCTCATTGAAGAGTTTCAGGCAGGCATCTACCACCTCAGGATCGTAAAGCGTGCCCCTGTTCTGCTGGATTTCCTCGAGGGCCTTGTCTGTGCCGAGGGCCGCCCTGTAAGGTCGGTGTGAGGCCATGGCCTCAACAACATCGGCCACAGCTAATATCCTTGCTTCCAGAAGAGTGTTTTCACCAGATAATCCCTGAGGATATCCTGACCCGTCCATTCTCTCGTGATGCTGCAACACTATCTGGGCAAGAGGCCATGGGAACTCCATATCCTTCAGGATATCGTAACCGGTCTCAGGATGGGTCTGGATAAGGCCGAATTCTATCTCTGTTAACCGGCCGGGTTTGCTGAGAACCTCGGCAGGCACTGAAATCTTGCCCAGATCGTGAATAGTCCCTGCCACACGGACCGCTTCCGCCTGATCCTCGGAAAGTCCCATCTCTTTGGCTATGGCAAAGGCGAGCCCGGCCACCCGCATCTGATGCCCCGCTGTGTACGGGTCCTTTGCTTCAACTGTCAAGGCCACGACGTGAGTGACCCCATCCAATGCTTCCTTTAATTGAGAAGTGCGCTCCGCCACCATCTGCTCCAGATCTTCACGATAAGCACGATTGGCAATCTCAAGCTCTCGCCTGCGCAATGCGTTCGCCACGCTGGTCAGTATCCTGTTTTTCTGAATCGGCTTGGTCACATAGTCATAGACGCCTATTCCAAAGACAGCCTCTGCTACCAAAGGATCGTCCGTTGCAGTCACCATGATGGCGGCAGTGTCTTCATGTTCCTTAAGGACATGCCGGACGAGGTCCAGCCCTGATTCCCCGGGCATATTTATGTCGCAAAGGATTAACTGAAAACTCTCATCCTTCAAACAATCGCGGGCTTCCGCTGCGTGGGCGGCCAGGGCACAGGTATAGCCCTTTGCCTCAAGGATTTGCCTAAGCAGCTCCCTGATCGGCTTTTCATCGTCAACGACAAGAATGTCCATGATGGTCTCTTTTTTGGGACTTTGGACAATGGACTATGGACAATGGACCTTGGACTATGGACTATGGACCTTACCCCATCTCCTTTTTGACTGATTTCATCAATCCATGCAAAGGTGCGAAAGTGCTGTTTACTAATTCTGTAAGCTCTTCATAATCAGGTTTGTTCAGATATCCGAGATCATACGAAAGCAATAAAAAGTACTCGGTTTCTTTTAGGGAAGCCAGGGCAATATAAAGAAAACGAAGATAGTCTTTCTTTGACCCTCTCCCTGAACCCTCTACAATATTGGAAGGAACACTGTAAGCAGCTCGACGAAGCTGGCTTGTCAGACCAAATCTTTCTTCGGAAGGAAAAGCTTTAGTCTTTTTATAAATCATTAGTGTGAGTTGATGAGCCCTCTGCCATGCAACAATTTTTCGATAATCCCGCGACATCTTCGCCCCCTCTTTCTAACCCAGTCCATGGTCCATTGTCCAAAGTCCATTGTCCAAGGTCCATTGTCCAAGGTCCATTGTCCATGGTCCATTGTCCAAAGTCCATCACTCACAAATACTTTTCAATCTCGCCGATAAAGGTCTCCGGGTCGATCGGTTTTTCCAGGTAGTCTGTACAACCCGCGTCTAAGGCCTTCTCCCTGTCCCCGGTCATGGCATAGGAGGTGAGGGCGACGATGGGGATCTTGCTGTCCGCCTTTGATTCTCTGATCCTCTTTGTGGCCTCCAGACCGTCGATACCGGGGAGCTGGATGTCCATGATTATTAGATCCGGCCGCTCTTTTATCGCAAGCTCTACGCCCTCCTCGCCGGTCCATGCCTCTAATACCGCATAACCATTTTTCTTCAAAAGAAAGCTGATGAGGTACATGTTCTTCTGGTCGTCTTCTACAATTAGAATCCTCTTCATCACCCTTCTACCTCCTCATATTTCACCGGCATTGTGAACGTAAACTCGGTCCCCCTTCCAAACTCGCTTTCCGCTGATATCTCCCCGCCAAGGAGGTCAGCTATCTTTTTCGAGAGATAGAGCCCCAGCCCCGTACCTTCCTTTATGGTTCCTTCAGTAGGAACCCGGCTGAAGGCCTTAAACAGCATGTCCAGATGATCCTTTGTTATCCCCGGACCCGTGTCTCTGACAGTTACCTCAATAATCTTGTCTTTTCTTGCCGACCTTATGGCGATCTCCCCCTCTTCCGTAAATTTTACTGCGTTGCCCACGAGGTTTACGATGATCTGTCTCACCCTTCGCTTGTCGCTCCTGATCATCAGCCCTTCAGGGACCTTGAGGGAGATATCAAGATCCTTCTCATTTATGGCAACCATAAAGGAATCTTTCATCTCCCGCAACAGAGCCGAGAGATCAAACTCCTCTATAGAGAGATCTACCTTGCCCTCCTCTATCTTGCTCACATCGATTATGTCGTTTATGAGGGAGAGGAGGTGTCTTGCGCTGCTTCTTACCATGGTGAGCTGCTTTTTCTGCTCATCTGTAAGCTCACCCGACAGGCCCATCAATATTATACCCGTGAACCCTATTATGGAGTTCAGCGGGGTCCGAAGCTCGTGGGACATGGATGCAATGAACATCGATTTAAGGCGATCCACTTCCTGTAGGCGGATATTTGCCTGTTCAAGCTCAATTGTTTTTTCTTCCAGTTCACCTGTTCGCTCTTTTACCAGTTCCTCTAAGTGCTCACGGTGCTTCTTCAACTCTTCCTCGGCCTGCTTTCGCTCTGCGATCTCTATTTGGAGCTTCTTATTTATGTTTTCGAGTTCTTCCACCTTCTCTTCAAGCTTGGTCGCTACAACATCGGAATAATTCCTGAGATACTCTTTTTCATCCTCGATTAACTCTACCGGGGCTGGTTGCTCCTTAGTCTCTATCTGTTGGATGATAGCCGTCACTTTCTCTATGAATTCATCGGGTGGTGCGGGTTTCTCAATAAAAGCCCGTGCTCCCAGGGAGAAGGCAAGTTTTTCATCAATACTGCCGGTAAAAACAGAGGAGTGGAAGATAAAAGGTATGGCCTTCAGGTCTTCATCCTTTTTGATATTTCTCAGGAACCGGAAACCATCCATCCCCGGCATCAGGGCGTCAGAGATGATAAGGTCGGGTTTGTGAAGCCGTAGCATCTCAAGCCCCTCCTGACCGTCCGCAGCTTCTTGCACCTCATGGCCCCTGCTCTCCAGCATCTTCCGAAGGAGACGTCTGTCCACCCTTCGGTCATCCACGATCAGGATCTTGAAGCTTTTTGACATATCTCCTCGATCTCCTTTACAAACGTATAGGTGTCTATGGGCTTTTCAATGTAACCGTGAAATCCCCCCTTGAGATACCTCTCCCGATCCCCTGCCATGGCAAAAGACGTAACAGCAATTATGATAATCTTGCTGTCGCCCGTAGAAGCCCTTATTTTTTCGGTTGTCTCCACACCGTCAATGCCGGGAAGCTTTATGTCCATAAGGATGAGGTCGGGTTTTTCCTCTAATGCAAGTCTTACACCTTCCTCTCCCGTTTCCGCCTCGATGACGGCTTCATAGCCATGACTTTTCAGCAGCTTTACTATAAGTCGCATGTTATTCTTGTCGTCTTCAACCACCAGCACTCTGTTCATTGTTGCACCTCCCTTTTGGATTTATGATTGTTGACTGTTGACTGTTGATTGACTTTGGATTGTTGATTGATCATTGTCTATTCCTTGCTTGTTGCTGGTTGCTCGCTACGCATTACTGGTTTGCTCGGTTTCATTTTTTAATGTTCATTGTGCTCTATTGGTTTCTGCTTTTTTCAATCATCAATCAACAATCAACAGTCGCCAATCATCAATTCTTCTGTGCTGTTTTTCTTGTTGTGATGAAGATTGAAGATAGCTCATGCGCTTCATTGAACAGAGGTAGAACCTTTTCTCTTTTCATTAATTCTTCATCCATAATAAATTCCAACCAGAATTCAGACTCGTCTGCTTCTTCTATAACTATACTTATTTTTGATACAAAAGCGGCCTTTGTTTGAGCCATAAGGGCCGCGCGGTAATTTGCAGCAACCGATGTCCCGCATCGGATTATCTGTCCTCTTATGTGGTTGCCAAGAACTGTTCTCGGCAATGCAAGAGCCAGTTTTACGCATCTGTGCGCAAACTCCTTTGTCCTTTCCTTCAGTTCCTCATTATCCATTTCACTGGGACCTTCAATCAACAGTCAACAATCAACAATCGCCAATCCAAACAGTCAACAGTCAACAATCAACAATCGCCAATCCCTAAATCGGAACAATCAGCGTAAATGTACTCCCTCTATCATACTCGCTTTCAAGCCTGATATCACCATTAAACACATCCGTCATAATCTTTTTGGTTAGATAGAGCCCGAGACCCGTACCCAGAGTTGTCTCCTTCATGGGCGTATCGAGCCGGACAAAGGAATTAAAGAGTTTTGGTATGTCTTCTTCCTTTATACCGATACCCGTATCCCGGACCGATATCTCCATGATGTTATCTTCTTTCACTGCTCTCAGCTCTATGCTGCCCTTTTCAGTGAACTTTACCGCGTTGCTCATGAGGTTTAGTACACATTGGAAGAGCCTTTTCTTGTCGCTTTTTATGCTGAGATCTTCCGGGTAGTCCGCCCTGATCTCAAGCTTTTTCTCCTCAGCATCCACCGAGACCGCCGTTACAGCGTCTTTGAGAACCTCATCGAGTCTAAACTCTTCAAAGTACACCTCTAATCGATCTGATTCGATCTTGGAGATATCAATAACGTCATTTATGAGGCTGAGGAGGTGTTTTGACGAGTTATAGACAATCTGGAGATCTTCCTTTGCCTCCTGGTCTATCTTTCCCGAAATTCCCTGTAATATTAATCCTGTAAAGCCGATGATAGAATTTAGAGGTGTTCGTAATTCGTGACTCATTGAGGCGATAAACATGCCCTTTAGCCGGTCAAGCTCTTTAAGCTGTATGTTAGCTTGACTTAATTCCTCAGTTTGTTCCGCCAATTTGGCTTCTGTTTTCTTTTGGATTGTTATATCCTCGATAACGAGGATGGTGCCGTCTGAGATTAATCGCCCTTTTATTGACATGAATTTTTTGTTTATCTGAACAGGGGGCAGGTCGAACGGGTCTCTGCCTTTTTTGATACAAGTCTCAACAGCCTTTGCCAGCACGGGGACATCTTTTATCAATTCCAGTATATTTTGACCTATAGCCCTGTTTACGGACATTTTCTTTCCAAGATATTCAATGGCAAAAGAGTTGGTCATGATAACTTCACCCTCTAAATCAAAAGCAAGAATACCATACGGCGCATTGGCTATGATGGATACCAAAAACTCCTTCACTTCATAAACGGCTTTTTCCTCCTCGCGCTCAACAATACCCATAGTTTTTCCTTTTTACATATTCTTTATCAGAGTTCATCTGTTGGTGGATTCGCTGCGCTTAATCCACCAAACAGGCTTACGTTGGTAACCCAAAACTCGTAGGGTGGATTAAGGAGCGTAAGCGACGAATCCACCAAATCAGCATACATTTATTCCCAATCTACCCCTTTTATATTTCCTGGTTCGTGGTTTCCCCAATCCTGAGAATACCAGCCACGCGCCACTGCGCGGGAAAATGAGCTGTACCGCCAATCCAACGGACACATAGCGTAACCATGTTTAACCGGATTGTAATGAATGTAATCTACGTGCCTTCGCCAATCCTCTTCATTTCGTATCACATGCTCCCAAAACCTTCTCTGCCAGATTTTCTTTTCACCGCGTTTTGTAACAGGGGCGGCAATGCCTGCTGAAAAATTGTGTTTTATGAGTCTCCATCGGGTAGAAAAATCCGCATCTCCCTCCGGCAAATTCCAAATACAATGAATGTGATCAGGGAGAATTACCACTGAATCCATCTCAAATGGTCTTTTGTCCATGACTCTTTTGAAGGCATATCTGAGACGTTCGATATTTACCGGTTGCACCAGGATTTTTTTCCGTTGATACGTGACAACGGTAAAAAAATAACAACCACCTTCTTGATAAGCGCGACGATAATTTCCCATAGCATGTATTTCGTTTTTGTTTGGTAGATTAGTTGTTGGTGGATT
>JAUWPC010000107.1 GCA_030611815.1 Desulfobacteraceae bacterium | reverse complement strand
TGCCTTTGTCAGGGAATAAAAAGATCCTTTGTGGAAAAATTCGGATCACTGGTCAGGTTCACGCCTAAACGCCTTAGGCCCGCCTCATCGCCAGGGGTTGGCATATGGGTAATATGGACCTCACACCCCTCAAGTTCCCTTAACTTTTCCATGGCCAAATTAGCAGCCGGATTTGTGGTTGCGCTGATACTCAAGGATATCAGGGCCTCTTGCAGATCAAGGCTGAGGGCTTTTTCATTTAAGATCTCTGTCTTAAGATTTCTAACAGAGTCAGTTATATAGGGTGGCAGTAGTTTTATCTTTTTGGGAACCTCGGCTAAATGCTTTATCGCGTGCATAATAAGGCTTGATGCTGCATGCATGAGCGGAGAATTGTTGCCGGTGATAATCTTGCCATCCCGTAATTCTATCGCTGCCCCGCAATAGATGCCCTCATTTCCCTTATCTTTCTGTTGTGCCTCTATAGCTGCCTCACGCGCCGGTTTAACCACACTCCTGTACTCCGGCTTAAGATTGAAATCCCTGATAAAGAGCTCAACCCTCTGGACGGTTTCCTTATCCGTAAAACCCATCACATACTCACAACGGTAGCGGAAATACCTCCTGATGACTTCCTGTTTTGCTGCCGCCCTCGTGAAATCGTCATCGGTTATTGCAAAACCCACCCGATTCACTCCCATGTCTGTGGGAGATTTGTAAAATGATTCACCCCCGGTGATTTTTTCTAATATTCTTTTTAAAACAGGGAATACCTCTACATCACGATTATAATTTATAGCTGTCTGTTGGTAAGCTTCCAGGTGAAAGGGATCAATCAGATTAAAATCTCCGATATCTGCGGTTGCTGCCTCATACGCTACATTAAGCGGGTGTTTAAGCGATAAATTCCAGATAGGAAACGTCTCAAATTTGGCGTAGCCCGCTTTTATCCCCCTCCTGTAGTCATGATATAATTGAGAAAGGCAGGTAGCCAGCTTACCGCTCCCGGGACCGGGACCGGTAACAATAACCAAAGGCTTTTCCGTTTCAATGTAGTCATTTGCTCCATATCCTTCATCACTAACGATCAACTCCACATCTGTGGGATACCCTTTTGTGAATCGATGCGTATAGACTTTTATCCCTCTTCTTTCCAATTTATTTTTGAACAACGTAGCAGCTGGTTGGTTGTCAAAACGGGTTATAACGACACCCAGCACATTTACGCCCCATCCCCTCAAGTCGTCGATCAGTTTGAGGGCATCAGAGTCATAGGTGATCCCGAAATCCGCCCTTATCTTTTTCCTTTCAATATCACCGGCATAAATGCAAAGCAGGATATCGGCCTTGTCTTTCAATTCGTTAAGCAGCCTCATTTTTGCATTGGGATCATAGCCGGGTAATACTCTCGAAGCATGATAATCATAAAGAAGCTTGCCCCCAAATTCGAGGTATAGTTTATTATTAAACCGCTTAACCCTCTCTAAGATCTCGGATGTCTGTTCGCTTATGTATAGCTCATTGTCAAAAACTGTTGTTGTTCTCATCTCTTCTCTCTTCCCCCTTAGGAACTGTCAAGAAATGACGCCCATGTAAAAAGTCCTTTTTACATGGATTTAGGGATTCAGGAATTTAGGAATTGCGAATTATTATAAGTAGTTAGCACTAAGAGTGTTGCTAAAAATCTCGAACTTTGCGACTTTTTACGAGACCATCAAGCAATGACTTGAACATCTTACGCCCTGATTCAATGAGTAAAGGGGTCTACGCTTGACTCAAGTAAGATATGCATTAGAAATTAAAAGCTGTCTTCATGGTAAATAGGCTGATTATTGCTGGCATTCGTTTATTATAGAAGTTATTAAAAGAGTCAAGAGTAGATTTGATGACCCCTTCATCACTTTAATATTCTGTTTTGGTCATTAAGCGGCGAGATTATTAAAGTCCTGATATTTTGTCAAGAATATTTGATAGTTATACCCTACTTACCCCCTATTCACCATTCGATTTCCATGACAAGACAAAGCCCCGACCGTCAATTAACGTATTGTTCCTTGATTCGGTTGAGTTTCATAGTGAAAAGGTCGATAGTGACATAGGTGAATTCATCAAGCTGGCCGGGTTGAACGCATAGGGTCCTGCCGAGTTTTGAATGCCATCGCCCTGAGATCTCAGGAGACTCATGGATATGACCGTGCAGCGATAATCTTGGCTGATATTTCTCTAAGAAATTATAAATCGCCTTTGATCCTACACCGTCAGCAACGCGATACACTCTGTCTAATTCCATGCCGCACGGGGGCATGTGAATTACATATACGCTCTTTGCCATATCCTTGGGACGAACCATCCGATTGAGCTCTTCCTCTATGGTTGGGAGTGTTCTTGCATAGGAAACCCAGTCGTCTATCCCCTTCCAGCCCTCTGGTGTAGATAACACGCCTTTTCCAAACTGCACATCGAATGTGTAGTCATCTGTGTCCATTCTGCATCTGTCCTTGAGCTGGAACGGATAATCAACCACCCAGTTCATACCTATGAATTCGTAACCCCCAACTTCAACCGCGCGTTGTGCCAAGCACATGACCAGGGGATATTTATTGCAGGTCTCCTCAAAGAGCTGATCAAAGATCCAGAGGTCATCGTTCCCGGGGCAGCAAAGATAATAAATCTCGGCAGAGTTGAATCGTGAAAAGTGATCATTAAGGTCGCCTCTAATGAATTCCCCCTGTCTAAAGGGATCATTGTTCCAGGGGAGCATATCACCACCATTGATGACTACATCTGCCCGAAAGCCTTTTGCCGCTTTTAACAGCCGCTCGTATTTCCACCTGCTTCCATGCAGGTCCGTTACAAACAACAGCCTCATATAGCCAATTCCTCCAACTATTATATATCACACAACCCTGGCAGCAGTGTGGGGAAAAAGGGTCACATCTTGATTAATCCGATCAAACTCATCTTTCAATGTTTTATCCTCTCGGAGCCCTTTTCTGACCATACCCGCGCGTTTGCTTACAGACGGATATGATAAACCAAACAGCCCCCAATCTTTCGTTTGGTAAGGCGACCCACTTACCACAAAAATATACCGTCAAGTCTCTGTAGGTTTTACCAGCGTCACATAGGCAAGAAGGTCCACATCAAAGTGGTTCAGAATTTCCCCCTAAGACTAATGAGTGTCCATCCAGAAATGAGATAGTTTTTGCAAGGTCAAGTCGAAAATCCCGCACTTTGAGCGGGGAAGATGAGGATTTTATCCACCCCAGAGGAATAGTCTTCGCATTCCACGGGGCAGGCAGGAATATATTGAAGTATTTAGAGTCCCGCCACGATATCGCCATATGGCAATAAAAAGATGCCATATGTCGTGATATATATTTTGCCTGTTCATTCCCTCTCGAAAGAACACGATATAGCACCTCCCTGAACTTTCTTCTACATGATCTCGAGATAGCTATCTCTATATATTATCGGTACGGGAATATGTCAGGTTAGTACCCTAATCAAGCTGTGACACCAATTGTTCACTTTTTAATTGCTGGTTCTATTTTTGACCAATCGCCGACGATATCAAAAGCTTGTGCCCACCAAGTGTCAAATGGAGGAATGTTATTTGTTTGTTTAAATTCGTCAAACTGCCCTTTATATATGGAATTCACAGGCGGTATATTATAGCATAGATTCTTGCCAAGGATCCATCTTGCATGAATTTTCCCCAATAGGTTTTTATCACATATAACTCTACATTCTGCATTAATTCCACGGTTTTTCATCTCTTTATAGAATCGTTTGAAATCACGCTCGGTGTCCGCCATCGGAAGAACAGACATTCCAGGCATGCTCGTCCAACTATTGTAACGAAGCTCTTGACCGGTACGCGTCAGCTAATTCTGGAAAGGATGTTCAAAAAAATGGGTTTGCGGGACGTCCATCATTAAGTAAGCAACTCTTCTAACTACCTGATTCTATGTATTTTGCTAACTTTATTTTCAATTTTTAGCTGCCTTGATTTATTCCCTGATCCTGTTCCCATATCCTTGACTGTACGCTTTTCCCAGACCCTGGAATACAAAAAACCCCGCTCTCCATCTCTTCAGAGTAACGGGGTTTTTATTGATGAAAAAGCGGTCAAAGGCGTGGGCGCTGCCGGCGCCAGGGAAAACCGGGGCGTCTATTCCGAGTCTTCGTGTCAGAGGAGAAACTCGGCAGGCTGGATTCCATAGCTCTCAGGATGGCGGCTCTTGACGATATTTCTCCTAAATAGTCCGGTGTGGGTATCCCTCTCTGCCAGGTTCACTGGTTTTCCTTTTCTAAACCCGTCTTTCCCATCGGAAACCAGGATCAAAACCATGGGGCGGTCCTGCATGGCTTCTTCGGGGGTCTCCATGGCCAGGCCTATCTCCCCAGTGTCGAGTTCCAGGAGTGTGCCCACCGGGAAAACCCCGAGCATATTGAAAAAGACCTTTAAGAGGATTGGATCAAAGTCCTTTCCCGCGCCCTCCGTCATCATACCCAGAGCCCGGTCCGGACTGAAGGGTACTGGGCGATAAACCCTCGAGGATGTCATTGCGTCGAATACGTCAGCGATGCTAAGAATTCGGCCAAACAGGCCTTGGGGTTTCTCTCTATGGTACCGGGGATAGCCGGAGAGATCGTACTTCAAATGGTGCTCGAATATGGGTGGGATAATCTTGGCCTTGAGATCTCCATCGGTGCGTAATTTAACGATGTCGATTACGCTTTTCACCGGGTGCCTTTCAATTTCTTCAAACTCCTGGTTGGTTAATCGCTCGGGCTTGAATAAGATCTCACGGGATATCGCTGTCTTTCCAAGATCGTGAAAGAGTCCACAAATCCCTAACCTCTCCATGGCTGTCCGCGAAAGCCCTATGCGTTTTCCCAAACACAGGGAGAGTACTGCCACATTTACCGAATGAGTATACGTATAGTCATCAAAGTCGCGGATGGTACTCATGCTCAGCAGCAATGATTCATCCTCGGATAGAATGTCCACCAGCTTTTGAACCAGCCGTTTGGTCTTGCGGATGCCCACAGGACGCTTGGAGAATATCTTTTTGCCCACGTCCTTTACAGCAGCCAAGGAGTAAAAATAGGCCCTTTTTGCCCTTTCTCTGAGTTCGAGCTCTTCTTCAGGCAACTCCTCCTGGTTATGGACTATCTCCACCCAGGAAAAGGCATCACCCTCCAACCGCTGGGCAATCCATGCCAAGGGATTCTCCTGGCGTCCGGCATGGTTCAGGATACGTGCGAATGCCAACACCTGCTCAATGGGGGCGTCACCCACGGTAATAGACAAGCGGAGTCCCTGGAGCCCTCGGCTCTCGAAAAACTGGAGCATTCCATGGACAAGGTCAAAGCTCACAATCCGGTAGATAAGCTTTTTCTCTCTCAGGTAAAACCTGCCTCTGAAGATCTCAAGTGTTATATGGGGGTCATCGACACAGGACTGAACTACTGAGTTTATGAATTCCCTGGCGCTCTCCTGCAAGACCTTATTGTTATCCTGATGGATCTTTACCGTCTGAAGCAGCCAGTAAAAGGTCCTGAGAAAGATTTCATCCGGCTGGTCAGGCCGTTCTTGGGAATCTGTGGTCAAAGTATATGGGCTCCCATTTTTTTACTGCTGGATTCCATGGCCTTCCTATAGGCGATCCGTACACCGGGAAAGAGGCTTCGGGATGCCTTATCAAGGAGGTTTTGTGCCTCATCCAATTCCAATGCCATCAGGGCAATGGCTGCGCCTTGCCGGTGCGCTGATTTACTGAAACCGAGAATCCAGCCGCCATTTAGTAAGGACCTGCGCAGGAATGGGATTGAACGGGCAGAACCGCAACTGCCCAGGGCCCTGTAACAGGCCAAGAGGTGCTGGTTGTCATGTCGTTGAAACTTCCGCTGTTCAAGGTAATCCAATACAAGGCCCTCGACAAACTCGTTTCTGTCTTCTCCTATATGCTGGAGGATGAGCCTCCGGATATGATCGCTGTCATCATCGATAAGGGGAAAGATTTCTTGGAGGAGCTGACGATCCCGGGCCATTAAAGTGTCAAGTGCGGTCTTCCTTATTTGCTCAGAGGAATTGCGGGCTAACATGAGAAGTAGCTCGGAAGGCCTGTCACCCTCGAGGTCTTTCAATACGGGCACCATCCTTTGGACGAGGTTTTTGTTGGGGTGATTCAAGAGACGCTCCAAGGGAGCAATATCTCTGCCGGCTAAAGATCCGATCAATTCCATGAGGTCACGTTGGGTGCGAGGGGAAGAGACCTCAAGGGACATGGGCCCAATGGCCAGAACCGCTTCCGGTGAGAGGAGAAGCAACACCTGGCGGAGCAAGAGCCTGTGGGAGCCAAGGATTTCCAAAACAGGCCAAACTTCCTGAAGGACATTCAAGACCTGATACCCGGAGGCCTCCTTAAAGAAATGATCTAACATGGGGATGGCCCAGGCCCTGTTCGTTTTGCAGGACTCACGGATTTCATGTACTTCTTCAAGCAGCTTTCGCCCCACTTGGAACTCCACCCTCGAAAGGGCGTCCCGGAACTCTGCCAGGACGAATTTAAGAACATCTTCAAGGTCGTCCTCTTCAACGTGTTCCCTGAGAATAACCATTATGACGTCCAGGTTTTCCTCAATGTTGTCAAGGTTTTCATCCTCCAGGACCATTTGCCCGAGTTTATTTATCTCTTCGGGGGTCAGTTCCCACGTTGCAGTATACGTGTCCGGGTAGGCAATGGCCTGTGAAGTTTCTTGATCCGCCTCCTGAGCCCTGCCGCGGTGGTCTTCGTCTGTCACACGCAGAAGAAAGAAATCCACCAATGTTTCATCGTCCAAGAATACGTCAGTGGCCTCGTAGCACAGGTGAGGGAACTGGGCCTCCCATAGGGCCGTTACCAGATCTCCATCTGATTCTTCAACCGTCTCTCTAAATTGGTTCAGCAACCTAAGAAAGCCTGCAACCTCTGGTAATTCGACCCCCTTCTGAAACTCAAACCACTGAATCCCGTCACGAAAAAGAATGAAAGCGATATTCCCCACGTGAGGAGTCCCTTGGTGTATGATCTGATCTCGGAAGAGTAACCGATCCCTCTTTACGTCGAATCTGAAGTCGCCATATTTCTTGATAAACTCATTCAGGCGGGTGACGACGTTCTCCACAGACTGCTGCGAAACCTCATTGTCCTCGGGGTAAAGGGCATAGTTCTTCATGGCAATGATAAAAAAGGCAATCAGATCCCTGGCAAGCTGGAACGCTTCATCTGTGGGGTCGTTATATGCGGTTGACAACCCCTTTTCCATGGATATTTCTGTCACGTGGTCCTCTTTATAGTAATGGGGTCATCCATTAACGGGGACGAGCCCTAAACATATTTTTCGGCGTTGGTTTTAACATCGGCCATTAGATTATTTTCTTACGAAATTAATTGTCTGAAAACCAATATTGATGCTCTCGTAAAAAGTCAAAAAGTGCACAATTTACCCTAACGTTGCATAAGCCTTCGGTCCAAAAACGCTACGCTCGCTCTATATCAGGCCATCAATAAACGCTGGTCCATTTTCAAGACCTCACCGTATGTTCAATACGCTTTCATCCTTGAAAACGGCCCAACGTCCCTTGCTGACCTAATCTAAAGCGTTTTGAACTCAAACTTTATGCAACGTTAGGGTAGAGAAAGGAAGGATTCCCGTGGGTATGATTATTTCTTGAAGAGGGCTTCAAGCGCTTTTTTTGCGTCCTGTTCCTTGCTGGCTTTTTCCAGCGACGAACCTCGCGGGACAAAATACTCGCAAGAATTGGAGCGCTCCTTATCTACAACCCTATCCGCCATAACCTCCTTGCAATCATTATAGGCATGAAGATCGTAGAACTTGCACTGCCTGCAGCATCTGAGATCTCTCGAACAGTGAGGGCATACATCATTCTTCATCACCTTCTTTCCGATTATAAGTTTGTTCCCACAGAAGGCACAATTCATAGTTTTTTTCCTCCTAAACAAAGTTTTGACAATTCAGTCGTTTGAAACTAATGTTTATTTATGGATTCAAGTACAAGTAGCACAACCTTCACTTTTCTGGATCATACGGCTGATTTGGGCATCATGGTGACCGGCTTAGATCTGAGAAATCTATTTGAGAAGGCCGCTCATTCGATGATGCAGATAATGATCGAAGAGCGGCCGGCCGGAAAAACCAGCTCACTTCAACTTTCGGTCAGCGGAGAAGACTATGCCGATCTTATGGTACGCTGGTTGGGAGAAATCCTTTATCTTTTGCAAGGTGAAGGCAAGGTTGTAACCTGCACTGAAATTAGTTCCATCACCCAAACCGATATTAATGCGACCCTGCAAACCGTCCCCTTCAACCCAAAACAGCATGAAGTCTTAACCGAAATCAAGGCAGTAACATATCATCGGATCGAGGTGGTCAGCGAAAACGATCGCTGGAAGGCAACGATAATTTTTGACTTATAGTATTGACGCCCATGTAAAAAGTCCTTTTTACATGAATTTAGGGATTGAGGGATTCAGGAATTACGAATTATTATAATCAGTTAGGCCTAAGATCATTAATCTTAATGCCGAACTTAGCGAATTTTTACGAGATCATCATATTTGATATTTGGAACCAATATGTGTTGGTGGCTTCATAATTTGAGACACTTTAGATCACTTTAGGCACTTTGCCGGTTTAGGGTATTGAGGACCTTGTCATGAAAATAAAATTGGAACAAGTAGATGATTACAGATGGTTGATCCCCCAGACCGGCGCTATGCGTGTACCCGGGCTTGTTTTTGCAGACAGAGATCTAATGAAATCTATCCAGGAGGATCAGAGTCTCATCCAGGTCGCAAACGTCGCAACATTGCCGGGTATCGTTGGGCACTCATTGGCCATGCCTGACATTCACTGGGGCTATGGTTTTCCAATAGGTGGCGTTGCAGCCTTTGATCTCGATAAAGGTATCGTGTCTCCCGGAGGAGTTGGTTACGATATTAACTGCGGATGCAGGCTTATGACGACCGTGCTCCGGGCCGATGAAATCAGGCCCCTTATTAAAGAGATGGTTTCGGCCCTGTTCAAGAACATCCCAAGCGGGGTAGGGTCAACCGGGACTGTTCATCTGTCTAAATCAAAAGAAACCGAGGTAGCTGTTAAGGGGGCTGCCTGGGCCGTCAAAATGGGCTTTGGCACTGCCGCGGATTTGGAAAGAACAGAAGATCGTGGCACCATGGAGGGGGCCGATCCATCAGTTCTTAGCGAACGGGCCATCAAAAGGGGGCAGAACCAGTTAGGAACCCTTGGATCAGGAAATCATTTCCTCGAAATCCAGGTTGTCGACCAGATTTATGACAAGGAAAAAGCCTCCCATTTTAATCTGTTTGAAGGCCAAGTCACTATTCTCATCCATTCAGGCTCCCGGGGTTTTGGTCATCAAATTTGCGATGACTTCTTGAAGGAGATGATCAAATCCGGTGCTGATGGGCAAGAATCGTTTCTCCTTCCTGACAGGCAGTTAGCCTGTGCCCCTTTGGAATCAGACTTGGCCCGGCGCTACTTGGCTGGGATGGCTTGTGCTGCCAATTACGCCTGGGCAAATCGCCAGGTCCTCATGCACTTGACCTTTGAGACCCTCTTGAAGACACTTTCAATAAGGCCGGAGGAGTTAGGGATGAAACTCCTTTATGATGTGTGTCACAATATCGCAAAGAAAGAGCAACACCTCATAGATGGAGAGCAGGTCATGCTCTGTGTTCATCGAAAGGGAGCTACCAGGGCACTGCCACCCGGTCATCCCCTACTTCCCGAAGTTTATCGCACTGTTGGCCAACCCGTCTTGATCCCCGGAGACATGGGCACTAACTCCTACATCCTGGCGGGGGCCGAAGGGGCAATGGAGCACAGCTTTGGGTCCTGTTGCCATGGGGCCGGCCGCCTTCTGAGCCGAACCAAGGCCGTAAAAAAAGCAAAGGGACGTGCAATACACCGCGAATTAGAGGATAAAGGTATCTTTGTTCAATCCAGAGGCAAAAGAACTCTTAAGGAGGAGATGCCAGAGGCCTATAAAGACGTAACCCAGGTTGTTGACGTAGTCCATGGGGCTGGTCTGGCCCGCAAGGTCGCCCGATTAAGACCTTTGGGCGT
>JAUWPC010000042.1 GCA_030611815.1 Desulfobacteraceae bacterium | reverse complement strand
CGGATCAAGGAATTTGAGCCCTCTTCTTATCTGACCTTCAATGTCCACGTGGACTGCATGAATGAACGACATGATGAACGGGTCGGTCTCAAAGGGGTATTTGACAGGGCCGTGGCAGCCATTCGCCTTTTGGTCTCGCATGGTTTTCGGGTTACAACTAACACTACCCTTTTTAAAGGTGAGACGGCTGAAAGCGCGGGTGAGTTATTTGATCTTTTGACTGCACTCAAAGTAGAGGCCATGACCATCGCCTCAGCGTTTAACTACGAAAATGCGTCCGACCAGGAGAACTTCTTCAAACGGGATGAAGCCATTTCATTATTCCGGTCTATTTTTGAGCATGGAAAAGATAGGAGCTGGAAATTTAACCACAGTAGTCTTTATCTGGATTTCTTAGCAGGGAATCAGGATTACGCGTGCCTGCCATGGGGCAATCCCACCCGCAATATCTTTGGCTGGCAGAGACCCTGTTACCTGCTAAATGACGGCTATGAACCCACCTTTCAAGCTCTGATCAAAAATACTGACTGGTCCAAGTACGGTGTGGGCAGAGACCCCCGCTGCACCCACTGCATGCTCCACTGCGGGTTTGAGCCGACCGCGGTCATGGACTCAGTGAAAAATCCGATTAAGGCCCTGAAAGCCAATTTCAAGGTCGCAGGAATGAGGTCCCGGGAGAACCTCCGAATTGCAAGGTCAAAAAGAAATTAATTGACCCCGGCCAAGAAACCGAATAATATTACAATTTTTTAATACTTTAAGGAAAACTACATGCTGGTCGCGGGGATGCAAGCGGTCAACAAGAACGCTGAAGAACGCATAAAGGACCAAAAAATGGCTTCATTAAGTATCCTCTTGGTTTTCCAGGAGTTGGGAGCCCAATAATCCTTTTCTTTAGGCACGACAGGAGTTAGCCATGGATGCAATAAAAACGTTTAGAGACCCAGAAAATAAGGCCGTCATTCGCTTTATCGACGGCCCCCCTTTGAAGGGATTTGTTGAGTCTATCGATTTAGCTCAAATGGTTGTTCGTTTAATGCGAATCGATTTGAACGGCAAAAAGAAGTTTGATGAGATAGGCATCCAAGGGATTGAGGCAGTGTATTGGGTCAAGGATTTTGATAAACCTATACCAGAATTACCTATAGACTCCGGGTTTTGGGATAACAGTTCGGGTGGCTCCTCGGCGGATGAAATTTCATTGAAACCGGTAGGAGAAAAAGGGGCAGTTCTATTCCGCCGACATTCAGAGGATACGGGAGGGATTTTTTTAGATCCGATTGACCCACACAATAACATTATTCGGGTATTTGTCCCAAACGCGGTTCCACCCAAGCCTGCTGTGAAGAAAAAGATAGGGAAGACCTTAACGGATGAGGGCCTAATTACAGACCAGCATTTAGAGCTCGGGCTAAAGACACAACGTCAGCTTCGCGAAAAATCTTTGGGAGAGATATTCGTAGATAACAAAGCTGCGACTCCCAAAGATGTTCTTAAGGCCCTGAGCATGCAAAAAGCACAGAAGGCTAATTTAAAACTGGGTGCTCTTTTGATTGCAAGTGGACTTATTTCACAGAAAGATCTCGACGCTGCACTTGCTAAGCAGAAAAAATATAGAAGCCGTCGTCTGGGAGAAATCCTTGTGGATATGGGCATCATAGACGGCGAGATGCTGGCCTTGGCCCTTGCGCTGCAGCGCAGGGTTCCGTATGTGGATCTAAGAACGTATCCCGTGGATGAATTAGCGGTCACCATGGTTTCCTCTAAACTTCTAAAGCGTCTGAAAGTCTTTCCTGTCAAACTGAGACAAAATGAGTTGACGGTTATTGTTGCTGATCCAAATAATCTTGCTGCGGAAGGAGATCTCAGGTTCCACACTGGTTTGCAAATCAAGGTTGCTGGTGTTGGGTCGGAAAAGGCCATTATGGAGGCCATAAATGCCCGCCATGGCACCTCGGCCGATAAAGACCTGACCAGGATCCTATCTGAGACCGCAGATATTGAAGTCGAAGAGCTCGAAGACCAGGAGGAGGATGGATATCGCATCACTGAAGAGACGGGAAGAGAGAAGCCCATTATCGCCATCGTTAACCATATTTTGGAAATCGCTGTGGTCAAAAGGGCCAGCGATATCCATATAATTCCGGAAGGTAAGATAGCCAAAGTCAAACTCCGTATTGATGGGGTGCTTTATGACGAGATAGTCCTCCCGAAAGTGCGTTTACCTTCCATTACGAGCCGATTGAAGATTCTGTCCAATATGGATATCACCGAGCGAAGGTTGCCTCAGGACGGAAGGGCAAAAATCAGGGTTCATGGGAAAACAGTGGACCTAAGATTTTCATGCCTACCAACGGTTTTTGGGCAGAGCATCGTTATTCGGCTACTGAATAAGGAAACCGGGTTGATGAGGCTTGAGGACATGGGATTTCTTCAACAGGAGATAGAGGGCTTGAGGCAATGCATAGCCAAACCTTATGGAATGTTGCTCTTTACCGGGCCTACCGGAAGCGGCAAGAGCACAACAATCTACGCATGTCTTCAGGAACCTGTCTTTTCGGATAAAAACATCATCACCTTGGAAAATCCGGTGGAGTATGGACTGCCGGGCACATGCCAGGTGCAGATTAAGGAGGATATCGGCTTGACTTTCGCGCTAGGTCTGCGTCAAATCTTAAGACACGATCCTGACGTCATTGTAGTGGGGGAGATGAGGGACACCGAAACCGCCAAAATCGGCGTTCGTGCCGCATTGACGGGTCATCTCCTTATTACCACCCTTCATACGAACTCAGCAGCAGAAACCTTCCTCCGTTTAGGAGACATGGGCATTGATAACTATCTAGTTTCTTCCAGTATTCTGGGTGTTGTCTCTCAGCGCCTGGTAAGGAAAATTTGCCCTAAATGCAAGGAACCGGATCCGGAGGCTGGCCTAAAGCTTAGATCAAATGATTTTCCAGTGGAGTTTCCAGACGATGTGGTCTTTTATAAGGGAAAGGGGTGCGATGAATGCAATAAAATCGGATATAAAGGCAGAACGATTGTCTATGAATTTATACCGACTAACGAAGAAATAAAAAGAGCGGTCATGGATAGCGAAACTGCTGCCCAGATAAGGAGCCTTGCCATCCAGGACGGCATGAAAACCATTGAAGAAATCGCGCTCCTAAAGGCCAAAGCCGGGATCATTTCTGTTGACGAGATAATCCCCTTAATATCGATAATATAGTTATGTTGTGGGTTGATATAACATCTTGAAAGCACGTGGTTTTCAGATAAACTGGGCAGCCAATCCTTGACTGTTTATGCGTAAAAGCGATTGGCTAAAACAGAAGGGGTTCAGAGAGCAGAGGAGTGAAAACGATGACGAGCACGCATGAGAATGTTTTTCCGGTCATCACCCTGAAATACCGGAAAGGAGACCTCATCATCAAAGAAGGCGATTACGGGATCTCCATTTATAAAATCATAAGAGGTAAGGTCTCGATTCTCCAGGAATCCGGAGATAAGGAGATCGCTCTGGCAACCCTGGGTCCCGGTGAGATTTTTGGCGAGATAGCTTTCTTGAATAAGGCCGGAGAGATCCGCTCGGTATCGGTCAGGGCGATTGAGAACGCTGTCCTGGAGGTATGGCATCCATCCATGCTGTCAAAGGAATACAAGGAGATGCCTCCCATGCTCAAATATGTGACCGACCAGATTTCGGCCCGTCTCCTCCGGATGAACAAACTCATCGTTCAGTTGACGACCCAGGAACAGAAGAGACGGAAGGCCATGGAGAGGCATGACCCGTGGCCTTCCCAAAGGCGCTATTACAGAAAGGAGGTTGATCTTGAATGCTACTATCGACCTGTCGGGTTATCGCCAAAGGTTCGTCTGACTGGCCGAATCAGGGATATGAGCCTCAGCGGACTGGGGATGGAGATCGTGGCCAAGAACACGACAAGCTTTTCCCATATGGACGGTGATACGTTTGTTGTAAACACGGTTCTCCCCAACGGCAAAAGTGTCGAGTTGGCAGCCAAGATTATGACTCTCACAAAGAGCGAGACGCCTGGAAAGCTGCTTCTGGGCATGTCTGTAACAGAATTGTCTGCCGGCGCAAAAAAGTTGCTCGGCTTTTTCCTGATGCCTTGACGAGGGGGTTAGCGTATGGATATAAATCAACTGGTGCAGATCTATCTGTCCAATGAGGAAACATATGAATCCGGCGAAATAATTATCGAAGAGGGAACCAAGGGCAACTGGGTCCATATCATTCTGGAGGGGCAAGCAAAAGTGACAACGCAGACCGACGCCGGGATTGTAACGATAGACAAACTGAAAAAAGGCGCCATTTTTGGAGAGATGGCGCTGTTAGGAAAGGTGCAGGCGGGGCGGAGTGCGTATGTGATTGCAGCGGATGGTGCTATCAGGGTAGGCGTATTGGACTTCAGGCAACTACTCAGGGACTACGAATCCCTCTCCCCACCCCTGAGATCATTGATCACGGCCCTGATCATGAGGCTCGAGGAATCAAATGAAAAGGCCGCCACCCTCGTCGTAGCAGCCAACCAAAAAAGTAGTGCAAAGGTATAGACGCCAGTCAGACCTGTTTTGCGAAACAACCTTGCCCTAAGCTTGAAAAACTTTCTGCAGATTGGATACAAGGAGCGTGCACCATATGAGAAAAGATGCTCGAAGGGACGTTAATATCTCACCATCTGAAGAGTCTTTGCTTAAGGAAGACACAACGTCGCAAGCGTTCGCTCTCCAATATGACCGAGGGACGCAGAATGTCAAGCCGGGTTCGAAGGCGCCAATAATGCGTCGATTAGAGGAAATAAACAAAGAACTATTGCTGATCCTATCCATGGTGCTTATTGCAGGTGTTATGAACTACATGGTTGCTGCGCAACAAATGTTGCTCGGTTTCTATAGCATACCTACCTTGTTTTCCGCCTCTATATGGGGAATTCCATTTTTATCACGATAAATATTTAAGTTTTTTTTCATGATAACTCACTTTCGGAGCAATCTGTGAGGATGCTCATTTTCTTTTGATTTGGAAATCCCGAAATATGCCTTTCATGTTCTGTCCAAATACAACCCAAATGGGTGCGACCATATGAGAAAGTTATGTGGTAGTCATTCCTAAGGGGCTCCTATCCTATCGGCAAGGGTTCCTACCGCCACTGCGAAGAAGTTTGAGCGGTTCCATTTCAGGATCACGCGATAGTTGGGATACGTCAGGAACGTGCGACCACCCTGCCCGTCCGGCTGCACTATGGATGCCTGCAAGTTGGGGTTTTGCGGGAATCCTTTGCCGGAAACACCCACCCTCTGCCATTCACTGAGAGACTTTCTTATACGGCTATTGATAAGCTTTTTGTTGAATCCCTTAGGCAGTTGTATCTCCTGGCCCCACCCCTGATCCCCTTCCCATCCTGACCGGGCCAGGTAATTGGCGGCAGAAGCGAGAGCATCGCCCACATTATTCCAGATGTCGATCCTGCCATCCCCGTCATAGTCTACAGCATAGCTTTGAAACGATGATGGCATAAACTGAACCTGGCCCATTGCGCCCGCCCATGATCCATTCATATTTTCCACTGAAATATGGCCATGATCCAGAATCTTAAGAGCGTTGAGGAACTCCCTCCGAAAATACCTACTGCGCCTGCCGTCATAGGCGAGCGTGGCTACCGCTGCAAGGACTGGAAAACTCCCGGTTCGCTGCCCGTAACGCGTCTCAATACCCCATAAGGCTACAACAAACTCAGGTTGCACACCATATTGTTTCGAAATGCGTGTGAGAAGATCCCTGTGCTCGTGGAGTTTTTTTCGTCCTTCCCGGATTCTCCTTTCAGTAACCACCCGATTGAGGTATTCGTCGAGAGTAAGCTTGAATTCAGGCTGAGAGCGATCGCGCTTAATGACCAGAGGTATCGGCCTGAGGTCCCTGAGGGCGTGATTCAGGGTTTCCTCAGAAACGCCAATTGACAAGGCTTCTTTCCGTACATCCGCGAGCCAGACCTGGAAGGGAGGCTTTGTTGCCCCAAGGGAATGGTCAACCGCCACCAAGACTAAAAGTATTGTGAGAATCACAGCAATGCGCAGAGTTCGCGCTGTTAGCCCCTTGGGACTGATCCTTCTGTCGAGGTAGCTGTAAAAGGAGCCTCTGAATATGTTAAATGCCTCAAAGGCCGTTTTCTTGCCGGTATTATTGCTTAAGCCAAGGACACTGTTCATAAGTTGCTCCTTTCGTTCCCGTCTTGATTCTGAGCTATTCCGAGGATTTCTGAGATTTTTTGGCGGCATGGCTTTAAAACCACCCTCATTCCTTACCCGCCCTACGCCAATTTTTCAAGGGCTAATGTATCATTTTCATTGATGGGCCTCAATTGAGATGAAAAAGCTTGCGTAAGGAAAGGCTAATGGTTATCATTTGTGGACGGAAATTAGTGGATGGACGATTCTGGTGTTTGGACCTTTAAGGACTATGAAATGAAAACAGGAACGCGCAAGATCTCACCTCATGAGCTGGCCTTTGATATCGATGGGGTGATAGCCGATACCTTTAGAGCCTTTGTTAAAACGGCTCGTGAAAGGTATAATGTTGAAATTGAGTATGAGGCCATCACGGATTACGACTTCAGAAAGGTCATTGATATTGACGAAGAAACAAGCAATGAGATCATTGAGATGATATTGGAAAACCCGGTGGGAATGGGGATAAATCCGATAAGTGGCGCTGTGGAGGTGTTAACGCGCCTTTCATATTTTGGGCCGATCTTCTTTGTAACAGCAAGGAGCAACAGAGACGCTATCATCGAATGGGTTGAGAAAACGTTGAGGCTTGGGGATGGAAAAACTATTCATCTTGAGGCCACAGGGACCCACGAAGATAAGCTCCCAATACTTCTTAAGCATGGGATCAGATATTTTGTGGAAGATCGTTTAGAAACATGTTATCTTATCCAGGGAAGCTCGGTTACGCCAATTGTTTTTGAACAGCCCTGGAACCGGAAAAAACATCCTTTTCTAACTGTTGGGGATTGGGACGAAATTCATGATATGATAGAATGGCAGATTTGACTACCTCTAAAAAAAACAGAAGGGAGAAATTACTATGACTAAAAAAGTGATAATGGTTGCCTGCATGATTTGTTTGGGAGCATTTTTGCCTTTAGCCGACGCTGAGGATTTTGTCATAAAGGACTACATTTTTACATGGTATGTCGCGGATGCGGGAGACGCGACAATAGAAATTCAAAAAAGCCCTAAGGGTCTTGCAGTGATTCTCAAAAGTCTTGGCGGTCCACTTGCAACCCTGAATATCCCCCCCTCGCAGGCAAAGGCGATTGGGGAAGTGCTGAAAAAGACAGAGGATTATTACAAGGAGCAGAAAAAAAGCGACGACTTAAAGTCCTCCAAAATAGTGCTTGCAGGCAATTACAAAATTACTTTCTCTTCAAAACAGGGAAGTAGTTTTGTGGCCGAGATATCAGAATCGAAGGTTTTCGGATCCGCTGTGTTGTTGAGCAAAGAGGCTGCGTTGAAGATTGGTAGATATCTGAGAAAGGCTGAAGCCATGGCAGACTTTGCGGATAAGCGGATCAGACCGTAGACCACAGAAGAAACGGTCAGTCCTCAAATAACCGGATCATTTTCCCAGTACGATTTTTGGTCGCCATTTCAACCACTCATCTTTGGATTCGTTATGGAGGACAAATTTAGCGCCGTTTTTTACAGGCTTTCCAGAGGGCTGCTTTGCAATGGGTGTCTGACCTCCGTCATTGGCCTCTTTTGGTTTTGATTCTTCTAAGACTACTCCCTTAGCCTTGTTGAATTTAGTCTCTTCCGTCGTCGCGCTTACTTTGCCCGGCGTGGCAAAGGCGATGCCGCCCTCCAAAATGGATTGCATTGATTCGGTCCGCACCTTTGCGCCTTTGAACAGGCTGAAGTCAATGTTGATCCCGGATGCATTCCAGAACTTTGAAGTAGTGCGGACCAGAGGTGCATAGGGGTTTTCGATATCTACACTGATGATCGCAGAGGTCGCATCTTTCGAAAGCCGGTATCCTGTGACCTCACCCACCTTGATCTGACGGAAATAGACCGGGTCATTCGCCTTTATCGACCCGAGCCGTTCAGCGATTAGAATTATTTTCAGGCCCTTCCTCGGTTCCAGGTATGTGGGCGGCGCCCCAAGCCCTTTGAAGGTGCGTTTCGGCTTTCCCTTGCCAGGACGGAGGGTTATATATGTCCCGGTAACAATAGTTTCTAAATTCTTGGCGCCTGCAAGGCCAAGGCTCGGTTCCACAAGCCAGAATTGTGTCCCCTCCCTGAGCAAGGAGCGATACTGTTTTTGTATGGAGGCAGTTACCTGTATACCTGTTATCTCCTTATTGAGTTCAACACTGAAAACTCTCCCTATTTCGACTCCCTTGTACCTGATCTGAATCTTCTCATAGATCCCCTTTGCTTCATCAAATAGGAGGGTAATCCGCTTCCCTTCCTGTTCAGCAAGATCTATATTCTTAAAAAGCCTGAAGGAGTCGCCATTAGCCGCTTTCTTGATGTCCTTGGCGTGTTCAGGGTTAAAAAACCCTATGCCACCCATCATTAAGGTGCTCAGTGCCTCTGCGCTAACCTTAAATCCAGATAGGCCAGCCTCAAAAGTTATGCCGCTGACATTATAGAATCGCGAGGATTTCTTTACCCTCTGGGCGAATTTCCGGTCTATATGAACATCTATGATGACCTTTCCCTGATCATTCAGGGAAAAGTCCAGGATTTCTCCGGCCTTAATCCCTTTGTAATAAACCTCACTCCCCTGTGATAGAGAACCCAAATTGTCGGCAATGAGCTGAATATTGAGACCCCCAGGTTCGGCGGACAGGGAGGCTGGTGGTTTAGCCAATGCCACAAAATGGCGTTCTTCCGGTCCGTCTCCTGGTAACATGGTAATATAGTTCCCTTTCAAAATGGTCTCCAGACCTGTAATCCCCTTTAGAGAGATCTTTGGCGCCACCATCCAGAACCGGGTGTTTTTCCTGAGTTGTTCATGTGCCTCTTTTACAAATTCCACTAACACCTCGGTGCTTTTAAAGTCCTCACTGATTGAGAGATTTGTTACTAATCCGATGGGCATGCCCCGATAAATAACACGGGTTTTCCCTTTTTCAATACCCTGCGCATTGTCAAACCTGATGGTTACTTTGATGCCCGCATCAACAATGCTTTTGTAGGCGATCCAGCCTGCAACCAATAATGCCACGATCGGCAAGATCCAGATTGGGGAAATGCCGCTTCTGGATTTCATCTCCGGTTCCGGGATATTTGACTCCATCAGATGATCCTCCGTCAATTCCTTAATTCCTCAATTCGCAATTCCGGTTTATCCGGGTCAAGCCCCTTCCCATATTAGCCGCGTGTCAAATGTGTTTGATGCTAATATGGTCGATATAACTACGGCTGCAAAATATGTTGCTGCAGGCGCAGGCGTGATTGAAGTCAGCGTGCCTAAGTTCACAAGGGCGACCATGACGGCGATCACGAAAATATCGAGCATGGACCAGCGACCTATGAACTTTATGATTCTAAACATTAAGGTCCTGTGCTTTAACCATGTTTTCCATCGCTTTTGGATTGAGATCATGATGAGCATAATCCCCGCGACCTTGAAAATCGGCACCAGGATACTTGCAAAAAAGATAATGATCGCGATGAAATAATCGCCCGATTGGATGAAATGCTCAATCCCTTCAATAATGGTGTTAGGCTCCTTTTCGCCAAGATAGGTCACGGTCATAATGGGAAGGAGGTTAGCAGGTAATAATAAGATCAGACTGGTGATCAGCAGTGCCCAGGTCCTTGCCATGCCGTTGGATTTCCTAAGGTGAAGCCTTGCCCCGCAATGCGGGCAGCGCATTTGTAAGGCCCCGTCTCTTTTTGTCGTCAGCATATGGCAGTCAAGGCAGTTAAGCAGGCCTGCCTCCCGTGCCGTCAGACGCTCTTTGTCCATTCCTTCTTCCAACTCAATCCCGCCTCAGGTGGGACGCAACGATTAAACGATTTGACGTTTTTTATGAGAGACCAGTATTTATGCTCGTCTAAGGTGGCAGATGCAATCAGGGTAATCGTCAGGAGCAAGACAAAACAGAAGAGCCCTAACCCGTAAGAGATCTGGGCAAGATCTTTCAGTTTTATGATTGATACAAGAATGCCGAGCATGCAGATCTCTAACATTCCCCATTCATCCATCCGTTGATAGAACCTGAAAAAGGACCCCAGGTTGTGCCAATCAGTCTTGAATCGAATGGCCATCGATACATAGAAGAGCAATAGAAGCTTGAGGAGTGGAATAACTACAACTGTCAAGAGCACGACAATGCCAACCATATGAAAACCGGTTCGGAACAATGCACTTACCCACTGTATAACATTGGCGCTCTGCTCAAGTCCTAATGCGTTCAGGGTCATGATGGGCAGTACCATGGCAGGCACAAAAAAAATCAGGCCGGTCAGGCTCAGAATAAGGGTACGTTCAACCGGGTTCCTCTTCACATGGAAGAGCATGGACCGGCATCTTGGGCAGAAGCTCTTAACGCCTGGGCCGGGCTCGGCTTTTCGGATCAACAAATCGCATTCAGGGCAGGCTATTAGCCCCTCCGGCTCTATCGCTCTGGTATTTAATTGGAATTTGGTCATTTTGCAATGATTGCGGTGAATCAGGCCTGCGGGATGAAACTAAAACCAAATTAATTAATACCACTTTTATTTTATCGATTCAAGTAAAATAACCCTGAACCCCTGAACCCTGTTGAAGATCCCCGCCAAAGGCGGGGGAACCTGTGAACGCCTGTGCATTCTTTTTGTCGACATCGAAGGTTTAGTAATATATACTCAGCGCCAAGAGATAAAAAAAGCAGGGGGTTCAGGGTAAAGGGCGGGGTTATGGAAAAGCTGACGGGACGCCATTATATGGTTTCTGCCTTAAAACGGCAGTATACGGACCGGATCCCGACTACCGTATTGATCGGGCCGTATTGCTCAAAGCTGACCAATTACACGGTAAGGGAGATCCTGAAGGACGCTAAGAAAAACGCTGAAGCCCATCTCACATTCTACGATAGATTTCAGCCCGATAGCGTAATTGTATACAACGACATTTACCTTGAAGTTGAGGCTATTGGATGTGAGCTGGAATTCCCTGATGACAACATATCTCACCCAAAGTCTCCCTTGCTGAAGGATCAGTCCCAACTTGCTGGCCTAAAGGTGCCTGATCCAAAAAAGGACGGCAGGCTTCCCTATTTTTTTGAATTGTGCGAAAGAGTCTCTGCAGGGGTAGGGAAGACCGCCGCCGTTGGACTTGGACATTCAGGACCCTGGAACTTGGCTATGCATCTCAGGGGTGCAGAACAACTCTTGATCGAGTGCATTACTGAGCCCGAATTCGTCCATGAATTGATGAAATTTACCACAGAGGTTGTTCGAACCGTGGGCGATGCCGTAATAGGGGCCGGATTCTTGCCATCTCTCGGAGAAGCCTTTGCTTCGTGTAGCCTGATTTCTCCTGAAATCTACCGGGATTTTATAGGACCCTGCCACAGGGAACTCTGTGAATATTTCAGGGCTAAAAAGGCCCCCATGACCCTCCATATATGCGGGTATATTGATCCAATTATGGAGCATGTCATTGATACCGGGATCACTTTTATCAGTCTGGATGCCCCCTCATCCCTAAAAAAAATGGTTGAACAGTCTAACGGCAAGTTAACGATCATGGGGAACGTGCCAACCTCCCTATTTGCAACCGGAACCCGTGAAGAGATGGAGAAGGCAATCACAGAGTGCATAGAGACAGCCGCGGAAGGAAGCGGCTATATCCTTTCCTCCGGTTGTGAGATCCCTCTCAATTCAACTGAAGACAGGGTGGAGCATTTCTTCAGATACGCCCATGACTCCGGCAGGGAGTTCATGTCAAGTTTGGGGGAGAAGGAGAAAATAGCCTGAAAAAGACGATCCGGGAGGGAAACAAATCCACTACAGAGGCCAATCCAGGACCTTCGAACCCAGAAAGGGAAAGGCCTCCCTTTCACAGACGGGCCTCAAGCAAAAAGGGAACGAAAATTATCCGGGCCGGGGATTCACCCACACCCACAACCGGAGCGGCATTAGAAGAGGGATGGAACGCTTCACAGTTCAAGGTCCCGCCCGCGGAAGGCAAGACCCGGTTTCACGATTTTGGGTTTCCCAATCCGCTCCTTCATGCCATCAGCGATCTTGGCTTTGAGTATTGCACACCGATCCAGTCTGAAATTCTTCCCAGCACACTCTCGGGCAAGGATGCAAGCGGCCGGGCCCAGACCGGTACGGGAAAGACGGCCGCCTTTCTGATCGCTATCATTACCCGGATACTGAATAACCCCCTCCAGGGGAAACGAAAACCTGGCATGCCCCGGGTTCTGATCTTAGCCCCCACCAGGGAGTTAGTGCTTCAGATCTCCGAGGAGGCCCGGCAGCTCTCCAAATACTGTGCCATAAACGTCATTTCCGTATTTGGAGGCATGGATTACGTCAAGCAGAGAAACCAGCTTATCGCCCGTCCGGTCGATATCATCGTGGCAACCCCTGGAAGGTTACTCGACTTTCAGCGGCGACACGACATTTCCCTGAAAAAGGTCGAGGTGCTGGTCATCGACGAAGCCGATCGTATGCTCGACATGGGTTTTATTCCGGATGTACGAAAGATCATCCACAGCACGCCGTCAAAAGAGAAGCGCCAGACCCTGCTTTTCAGCGCTACACTGACCGGACAGATTACACGCCTCGCCTCAGAGTGGACCCGCAGCCCTGTAACCGTTGAGATCGAACCGGAGCAGGTCGCGGTCGATACAGTTGAGCAGATTGTCTACATCGTGACCACGGACGAGAAATTTGCGCTGCTCCTGAACATCATCACCCGGCAGAACTTGAGCCGTGCCCTGGTTTTCTGCAATAGACGCGACGAGGTGAGAAGGCTCTCGGAGATGCTGACCCGCTACGGCATCAACTGTTCCATGCTCTCCGGGGAAGTCCCCCAGCAAAAACGGCTCCGCCGTCTTAACGAATTTAAATCCGGAAAGATACGGGTACTGGTGGCAACGGATGTAGCCGGACGCGGAATTCACATCGAGGGTATGGATCATGTCATCAATTTTAAGCTGCCGCATGATCCGGAGGATTACGTACACAGGATCGGGCGCACTGGTCGGGCCGGCGCCACTGGCACCTCTATCAGCTTCGCTGACGAGAAAGATGCCTTCTTCATTCCAGCCATTGAGGAGTTTATGGGCCGTAAGTTGGCATGCATGGAGCCGGAGGAAGAATGGCTCACCATGCCTGAGGCCGTTCATCCAAAGAAAAGACATAGATCCAGGCACCAAAGAAAGCCCGGCGCCTCGACTCATGGGAAAACCCGAAAGGGCAAGCGGTAATCATAATGCTATACTATGTTTATTTTGACAGTTACGGACACGCAAGAGAAGTTATCAACGAGGAAAAATTGGCCGAAAAATATAATAATGATCCCGAACTGTTTTTCAAGGCAAACTGTGATGCAGTGGCTGATTCCGATATGGAACGTTCGACCGGCCATGTCGGCACACTGAAATTTGATAACGAAAATGAGCTGAAGGATTACCTTGAATCGCTTGGTGACGAAATTATAGGGTTTTACGGATGCCAGTCAGAAAGCCGGCCCTATAATTTTTGAAATTCCCCTTATCTCTTCTTTGATGCCTTATCAATATCGATGATTTTTTCCCCCTTGATGTAATCCGTTGTCTCATATACGGTAATATGTTCAAACTTATTAGTAATACCCTTTATCCGATCATACTGACTCTTGATTTCCTTTAAGGCTTCATTTTCAGGATCTTTTTCCAAAATCTCTCCCAAAAGGAGAAAAATATATTGCAGCGGCTGATTTATTTCGTGGCACGCAGCAGCGGCGGTTTCCAGGACACCTTGCAGCTTTTCCCGTTTCAGACGTTCCTGCTGGGCACGACGGCGGGCAGTAATGTCACGCGTTACGGCGATAAGGCACTTCTCATCGCCATAGTCTATGACTTCAGCCGTCCAGAGCACGTTTCGAATCTCCCCGGATTTCATTCGGAAGTCGACTTCGAGGTTCCGGACCACACCCTTTTCCCGGAGCGTTTTGACCATCTCCGTCCGCTCATTCGGATCAGCCCAGACCCCCAATTCGCTTGAGGTGCGGCCAAGAACCTCGTCTTTCGTATAACCGGTGCTACGCAAAAAGGCCTCGTTCACGTCTATGTAAAAACCATCTTCCAGCGTGCTTATCACAAACCAGGTTGGGCTGGAACGGAAGATTTTATGGAATTTGTCTTCTGACAGGGTTAAGGCCTCCTTTGCCCTCTCATGTTCGGTATGATCCATGAAATATCCGAGGACTGATCTTTTACCGTTGAATTGGATTGAGGTAACCGTTTCTATAATCCACCTGATCTCACCATTCTTGGTCAGAATCCGGTGCTCGTATGGGGAGTGGCTTTCCCCCTTCAACATCTCCACTGCGCAGCGCCTCACCTTTTCTCTTTCTTCAGGCAGCACAATCCCGAGAGAGTCCGTACCTAAAAGCTCCTGTTCGTCAAACCCCCCGATCCTCAGGAATTCAGGATTCATGAACATGAATTTCCCATCCTGAACAATATAAATGCCGATAGGTGAATTTATGAATATGTTTGCGAAAAATGTGGCATCCTTCAGCAATTTGGCTTGCTGCAATTCGACCTTTTTTTCGTAGGCCTGTCTAATGG
>JAUWPC010000413.1 GCA_030611815.1 Desulfobacteraceae bacterium | reverse complement strand
GGGAGGGCATGAACGACCTGTTTCCTGATATGTTCTATTTCGAGTAGATCTATGATCTTTTCTTCTATCTCTTGGCGGAGGAGGATCTCTTCGGTTCGCGACTTGCCATAATAGATTCCGCCGGAAAAGAATCCTGATTTCAGATGCACGTGCGCGCCCAACTTTATATTGTCCAAGACGCTCATATGGGCAAAGAGTTCAACGTTTTGAAACGTGCGTGCTATGCCCAAGCCTGCAATTTTATGCGGCTTCATCTCTGAGATATCCCTGCCTTCGAATATGACCCTCCCCTTTTCGGGATGGTAAAATCGATTGATACAGTTCAGCAGGCAGGTTTTTCCCGCCCCGTTGGGGCCGATAATGGAAAATATCTCCCCCTTCTTTACCCCGGTGGTCACGCCGTTCAGGGCCATGAGACCCCCAAAACTGAGGTGGATGTCTTTGACTTGAAGCTGGTATTCCGTCATACCTTCCATTTCCTAATTTTAGACAACCTGCTTTACCCTGACGGTGGTCTTCATGCGGAAGCCTTTTCCATCCTGGTAACGGATATCCGCTTCAACCTTGAACTCTTCTTCCTCGCCATACAGGGCTTCGATTAGATCTTTGTACCGCTCGGCAACGAATTTTCTCCTTACCTTTCTCGTCCTTGTCAACTCATCATCATCCGCATCAAGTTCTTTGTACAGAAGGACAAACTTCTTTACCTTGGCCACTTTGGGCAATGACTCATTGGTCTTTGCTATTTCTCCGGCAATCAGCTCATAGGTCTCTTCCTTCTGGGAAATATCCGTAAAGGTCGTATATGGGATCTGGTTGTTTTCCGCCCACTTTCCCACGTTGGGCATGTCTATGGCGATCATGGCCGTAATAAACGGTCTCTCCTGGCCGATAACCACGGCATCTAAGATGTAAGGGCTGAACCTCAATTTGTTTTCTATGAGCTGTGGGGAAAATTTACTCCCATCAATCAGCTTCATCACGTCGGACATACGATCAATAATAATGATATGTCCATCGTCTTCGATAAGTGCCGCGTCTCCCGAATGAAACCAGCCGTCTCTGAGGGCCTCTGCCGTGGCCTCGGGGTTTTTGTAATAACCTTTAAATATGGTATCTCCCCTGGACAGGAGTTCCCCTGAATCGGATACCTTGAATTCAACCCCGGGCAGGGGCTTGCCCACAGTATCAAGGCGTATGTCATCGGTCCGGTGAATGATGGAGGCAGCGGTCTGTTCGGTCATCCCATAGGCCTGCTTGATATTGACACCCAGGGCCTGAAACATGTTAAAGATCTCCGGTCCTAATGGAGCGCCACCCGTGTATACGTGACGCAAGCTGGAAAGACCGAGATAATTTTTGAGGGCTCGAAAGAGAAATATATAGCCCAGCCAGTTCAGGATTCGCCACCCCATGGGCGGCTTTCTTTTTCTCAGGTTAAAATCGGCCATCTTGTATCCCACCGGCTGGAATATATTGTAAATTAACCTCTTAATCCAGGCCGCATCCTGGATTTTCACCTGGATATCGGAGCACATCCTCTCCCATATGCGGGGAGGCGCCAGCATGATATGGGGGCCGATCTCCCGGATATTTTCCTGGACCGTTTCCACCTTCTCGGGGAAATTGACCGTAAAACCCGTATACAGGGACCAGTAGACGCCAAATTGCTGTTCCCCTATCCAGGGAAAGGGGAGAAAAGAGATATACTCGAAACTGTCTTCTGCGGCATCTACGCTGTCCTGGGCCTTGGCCACGGAGTACATGTTCTTTTGGGTGATCATGCTCCCCTTTGGAAGCCCGGTGGTCCCGGATGTGTAGTTGATCATACCTACGTCGTCGGGGGTCACCCTGCGCCACATCTTCTCAAAGAGATGGGGTTCTTTTTTATTTAATTCACGGCCCTGTTTCTGTACGTCTTTGAAGTATAAAAGGATCGGATCATCATAGCGCCGCATCCCCTTTGGATCATCCACGATTACCTTTTGAACGAGGGGGCATTTCTCTTTGATGTCCAGCACCTTGTCGGCCTGTTCCTGATCACCGGCCACAACAAAAATGGAGTCTGAATGGTTGATGATATATTCGACCTGATCCAGATGGCTGTCCGGATATATCCCCACAATGGTCCCGCCCAAGGATTGGACCGCTAATTCCGAGTACAATCCTTCTGGTCGGTTGTCTCCGGCATAGGCGAGCTTGTCGCCTGGCTTGAAACCGAGGATGTGAAGGCCGAGTGCGAAATCACGCACATTTTCGTAATAGCCCTTCCATGTGACCGATTGCCAGATTCCGAATTCTTTTTCCCGGATGGCCACACGTGTATCACCATGGGTTTCGGCATGTTTATGTAACAGGGCTGG
>JAUWPC010000293.1 GCA_030611815.1 Desulfobacteraceae bacterium | reverse complement strand
CGTTCCGATTGGGGATAGACCACTGATTTGGGGGACAGCCTGCTGTTCTGGTAATCAAAGTCAGGGGTTTTCCCCTCATCAAAGGGCATGAAGGTGTGGAAATCTCCATCCTTCACCGGTACAAATACCCCGTAGGTCTTTTTCAGGGCTTCGAGCCCCCCCAACCACTCTTCCTTGGAGAATATCTTGTCTGTCATGGTAGCTACCTTATTATTAAGATCTTGATAATCTGCGTTTATCCGCGTCCTAACTTATTTTATAAAATCGTTATAGTCATCGGGCCTGTAAACATCTAACGGTGGTCGTTGATCCAATGTCAGGCCTGCCTCCCATGAGAAAAGATCCTGGCAGTCTTTGCTGAGCTTTTTGGTAAACTGGCGCATGGAGATACCCATGGGACAGACCCGTTCACAGGCGCCGCAGTCTGTGCACCGGCCGGCACAATGATAGGCCCTCAGAAAGTGAAAGGTCATGGTATCTGTTGGATCACTGCTTTTTCCTACCCACTGGGGTGTTGATTCATCCACAAAACATGTAGGGCAGTAACATAAAGGGCAGGAATTTCTACAGGCATAACAGCGGATGCAGCGGGATATCAGCCGTGTGAAAAAGGTCTGCTTTTTCGCTGGATCCATCTCTTCTATCTTTTTCACATCCTTAAAGGGCTCCACCCCGGTCTGCTCTTCAACTGGATCGCCCAGTATCTCATCATGAATAACAGGATTGCGATGAGTGCAGGTGGCACAATTGCCTTGTAGGAATTTTTCTTTCTCAAAAGTCTCCTCAAAAGCGGCGCCCTTTACTAAGAACTTGTCCCCGTTCTCTTTGATATCTAATATCTCTTTATACTTGACCGCACGTATCACTGCCCGGTGATCGATCATCCCCTCACAGGGAATCCCCACGATATAGAGCTGTTCCCGCTTGATCTGGTTCTCAATAATATGGGTGACGATATTCCTGGAATTACAGCCGTTGGCCACAATGCCGATTTTGTCGGTCCGTTTTGTCAGATAATTACACAGGTTCAAGCCACAAAAGCTATCCCAGTAAAGTTGATCCACTTTGTCCGGATCAGTGACGAGGACCGGTTCATTCATCATGGGTACGGTCCCCTTTTTATAGCCGATGAACGTATCAACCCTGTTTTCTTTGAGCAGCTTTAGTGCGGTCTCCTTGATCTTTTCAGCGTACTTGAGCATTATGCCACCTCAGCTCTCTTTTTGATAAAATAATTGGCCGGTCCCAGGGCCTTTACCTCTTTTGCCACGGCGTTGGCTACCTCAACAAACTTGGTTGCCTCTGCCGAAGATATCCAGGAAAAATGGAGTCTCCCCGGTTCGATGCCGATATGTTCCAAGAGACCCTTTAAAAGCGCAAATTTTCTTCTTGCATAATAATTACCTTCCAGGTAATGGCAGTCACCCGGGTGTCACCCCGACACCCAGACACCATCAGCCCCGTGACGGAAGGCGGCAAGCACAAACTTGGGGCTTACCCGGGCAGAGCAGGGAACCCGGATGATCCTGAAGTTCGGCGGATATTGAAAACGGCTTACGCCTGCCAGGTCGGCAGCGCCGTAGCTGCACCAGTTGCAAAGAAACGTCGTGATTCTTGATTCCCAGTCGTTCATTCTCAGTCTCCCGGTTTGTTATTTGTTATTCGTTTAACACCCATCTCATCCGCAGACCCGCCTGCCACTGCGAGGCACAAGCGGGCAGGTTACGCAGATTACCGCAGATTATTTAAACATCTCATCCAAACATCCGTTTTTTCAATCCCTAAATTCCTGAATCCCTCAATCTTTACCCGGTGAAATTCATGTCAATGACAGCGTAGCGCATTTTACCGGGGCCTCAATTCAACCCTATATTTCATTAATCATTGCCATAATCTGATCCTCCCGGAATCCTTTGAGATTCAGGGCTCCGGATCGGCAGGATGAGACGCACAGTCCGCATCCCTTGCACAGAATTGGATTCACCTCTGCCTTCTCTTCAAAAGGACCTTCCTCGATAAATGACGGAGCAGAGTAGGGGCACACTTCGATACAAACCCCGCAACTGCTGCAGAAAACAGGGTCGACCTGCGCTATTGTACCGCTGACCTGGATATTCATCTTGGCCAATAATGTGACGGCCCGGGAGGCAGCGGCCTGGGCTTGGGCAACCGATTCATCGATCGGCTTTGGATAGTGGGCCATTCCGCACAAGAACACACCGTCCGTGGCAAATTCGGATGGACCTAACTTAGCGTGTGCCTCCACAAAGAAACCATCTTCATTCATAGGCACCTTGAAGAACTGGGCAAGCTTTTCATCCCTGTAGGGGACTATGCCGGTAGCCAAAGAAACGAGATCTGCGGTTAACAAGACTGGTCGTCCAAGGATGTGATCTACGACTTTTATCTCAAGTTGATCCTGGCCAATCTTGAGTTGAGGTTTGTGGTCCAATGAAAATCGGATGAAGATGATGCCTGCCCTGCGGGCCTGCCTGTACAGGTATTCTCTTTCTCCGTAGGTCCTGATGTCCCGATAGAGTATATAGACATTCATTGCAGGGTTGAGTTCTTTCAGGTGAAGGGCGTTTTCTATGGAGTGGGTACAGCACACCCTTGAGCAGTAAGGACGTTCCGGTTCGCGGGACCCCACACACTGGATAAATACGGCAGTCTTGGCATCTTTCAAAGAGGGGTCATTTTTCATCAATTTCTGATCGAGCTCCAGATGGGTCAACACCCTGGGGTCCTTGCCATAGAGGTATTCATCCGGTTTGAATTCAGTGGCTCCAGTCGCGATCAGCGCGATTCCGTGCTCAACAACCTCATCCTTTCCATTAGAACTCAGAGTAGTTTTAAAGTTGCCTACAAAACCCTCGACGGTGCTCAATTGCGTATTTAGGCGCACGTCAATGTTCACGTTTGACTCAACTGTTTTTCTCAGCACTGTTAGGTTCTTCTGGATGTCCTCGCCCTTCCAGGTTTTGAAAAGACTTAATGCCTGACCACCCAATGATGCGGATCGCTCCACAAGACAGACCTCATATCCCTGCGATGCGAGGGACTCTGCGGCCGCCATTCCAGATATCCCGCCTCCGATGACAAGGGCCTTCTGGTTAACAGCTACCTCAGCCTCTTCAAGCGGTTCCATCAGGGCAACCTTGGCCACTGCCATTCGTACAAGGTCTCTTGCCTTTTCAGTGGCCATCTCAGGATTATCCTTGTGGACCCAGGAGTCCTGGTTCCGGATATTGGTCATTTCGAACAGGTACTTGTTTAATCCTGCGTTTATCAGGGTCTCCTGGAATAGCGGTTCATGGGTCTTTGGGGTACAGGCGGCCACCACAATCCGGTTGAGGTTATTTTCCCTGATTACTTCGGTTATTTTGTCCTGGGTGTCCTGAGAGCAGGAGTAGAGGTTGTCCGTCACATATTCCACATAGGGAAGGGAGGCGGCATAGTCCCTCACGGCTGCAATGTCTACCACACCGCTGATGTTGATACCGCAGTGACATACGAATACACCGATACGCGGTCGTTCGCCAGTGATGTTCAGCTCTTTAGGGGTGTCTTTGGTCTTGGTCAGAGTATTCCTCGCTCCACTTAAAAGGGCTCCTGCCTCTGCGGCGGCCGAGCTGGCTTCGATAACAGACTGTGGGATATCTTTTGGGCCGGCAAAGGCGCCGCACACGTAGATTCCTTTCTTAGATGTTGCCACGGGATGGAACGAGGGAGTCTGGCAGAAGCCTCCCTCGGTAAGATTTATGTCTAATTTACTGGCAAGCGCAACCACCTCTTCTGAGGTTTGAAGCCCCACTGAAAGAACCACCATGTCGAAGCCCTCTTCGATGGCTTCTCCCTCCTCATTGGCGTATTTCATTATTACATCATCGCTGCCATCAACGGGATCAATGGTGTGGACTCTTGAACGGATAAAGCGTATGCCATGTTTTTCCTTTGCATTGTTATAATATCGCTCAAAGTCCTTTCCATGGGTCCGCATATCCATAAAAAAGATGGAACAATCCAGATCGTTTCCCGCGTGCTCTTTTGCTATTACGGCTTCTTTGATGGCATACATACAACAGGCAGAGGAGCAAAATCCGTTATCACAGCGGTTGATATCCCTTGAACCAACACATTGGAGCCAGGCAATTTTCTTGGGCTCCTTGTTATCGGAAATCCTTGTAAGATGCCCCAAAGTCGGGCCTGATGCAGAGAGTATCCTCTCAAATTCCATGGAAGTAATGACGTTTGGGAGTTTTGTGTAGTTGTAGGTCTCGAACTTTGAGGGGTCAAAGGGCTCAAAACCGGGGGCTAAAATAACAGACCCCACTTCCAGCTCAAGACGCTCCGGTTGCTGGGCGTGGGTCTCTAAGGTGACAGCATCAGCACCGCAGGCCTCAACGCACTG
>JAUWPC010000237.1 GCA_030611815.1 Desulfobacteraceae bacterium | reverse complement strand
GTCTCGTAAAAAGTCCAACTTCTGCGTTGTGCTGCATTTCGTAATCATTCAACGTACGATAAGTACGCCTCATGATTACAAAATTTGCACGCCTTGAATTTGAACTTTTTACAAAACCGTCTAAATCGGACTTTTTACCAGTTCATCAAGGTTTAAAGTGCCTAATTTATAAAGAGATGCTCTTTTTCTAACACCGCAGATAATATGGCATGACGGGAGATTCTGTCAAGGCGATACCGGTTGGTTGAAAGCCCGCAATAAGCACATCTTGCCGCGCACCCCGACCTGTACGTCAAAAGCAGGTTAATACAATAGAGCCTGGCATTTTTGTAGAAAAGACTCCGTTTAAAACCGAGGGTCATTGCAGCGGCCAGGCTCATGCGCAAGGACTGCGGGCTTTCCAAAAGGCTCTCCCCGGCTTGCTTCATATTTTCTCTCTCCTCTTCCTTCCAACAATCGACAATCATCAATCATCAATCATCAATCCAACGGTTTACCACTCAACTTTTGCAAAATCGTGTGATACCGAACAACAGGTCCTCTGGTATCTTATTTTCAGTCCATAGTCCATGGCCAACTTGATCGCCTCATCAGATGGGAGGGCCATTCGATTTACCCCCGCGTGGATGGCAAAAATTTCTATACGACTATTTCCACGCTCCCTTGCGCAGCCAAGGCTTATTTCCGTCTCAGGGAGACGAAATCGTGCCTCGGTTATCAATTGGGCGATCTCCTCTGCCTCTAATTGCCTTGCCTCCCATGATGGGGTGCCTGGAATTCTCATAAGGGAAACCATTACCATCTGCTTAATGTCAAACCGTGAAATCATTTCAATAGCCCTTTGCTCTCCCACGATCCTCCCATAGTTGAGCCCGCATACGATATGAGGAATAACGGGTAAGGAGGCCTTTTGCAAGGACCCTAAAGAAGACTCAATGCGCGATACGCCAAAATCCACGTGATAGACCCTGCGGTATGTCTCATCATCGCCTATCACATCGATGAGTGCCTGATCAACACCCGCCTCTCTGAGGTCCCGGGCCATTGCGTAGTCGATTAGACCGCAATGGATGGAGATGTAGAGATCTGTGCCCCTCTTGACCTCTGAAATGGCACTGATGAAACCCTTCCACGGCAAACGTCCCTCCTTGTCACATCCCCCGCTGATTAAAACCCCCAATTTGCCTTTTTTTGCCAGATCAAGGCATTTTTTGATCAAGATATCAGGTTTTTCAGCAGAGATCATCGGCTCCAAGGTCTTTGACTGGCAATGGTCGCAGTGAAGCGCGCAATGGCTTCCGGTAATGGAAATTGCCGGGTATTCCCCTGAGAGGCCATTATATGAAAACATGCCGGGAAGATAGAAGGTAATTTCTTTGCCAAATCTCTTCCAGGACATCTCCCTGGCCCTGACTAATCTCTCATCAAGCCTTTGCATAATACTCCCTGAATGCCACCCAGCAATATCTGATGATCTCTTCGAGCCTATCCCCGTTTTGCTCCATGCAGGAGGACCCCGTCAAGGTGCGGGGATAAAGGAATCACGGTCCTGTCGTTTGAGGAACAAATCAAACCATCAAGACCTGCATCCAGTCGTCAATGCGGATGCCAGGCGTTTCAACATCCTCCTCGGCATAGAAGGATGCAAGCAGATCGGGAACATCTTCAACGGCCCTGTTTTCAATCCTTGATTCGAGCCAGCTAATGGCCTCTTCAGGAAAGCAGAAAAAATCTCCGGACAGCCGGACATTCGCAAACCTGCCCTCATTGACCTGAAAAGCTGCCTTGATGAGCCCGCCTTGAGCCTTGTGCATCTTATGAACCACATTGACTCCGGCCCTTATCTGGACATCCCGGCCCTCCATCCGCCTCCCCTTCTGATGGAGCCACTCATCGGTCAACATCCGGGACCTAAGCGCATCAATCTTATCTCTCAGCAGGCCATCCATTTGAACGGATTTCATCGGTCCTAACAACCCCTGAAAGGCTTCTGCTATCAGGGCGTTCAGGCTCGACTTGTCCCACCTCTTTGCCTTATCCTCATCCAATTCGCGCCGTATGGTGGTAAGATTCTCTTTTAGCGTCTTGTGGACCTTGTCCCGAAATTTTTCATCCGGAACCTTAAGAACCCTTGTCATCATTTCATAGTTGAAATCAACGATCAGGTTTCCCACGAAGACGATACACTCCCCGATCTCTGCGGCGCCTGTTCCCGATATCTTACGTGTCCCTGCTATTATATCGTTAACCGGTTTGTATTCAGCAGGGATTCCAATCTTTCGATAGACATCGATAACAGGCTGAAGAAACTTCCTGTAAAATGCCTCCTTTTTCTTAGGAACCTCCGGGTTATTTTTGTGGAGAATCAGTTGGAAAAAGAGCTGGTCCCCGTCTAAATATACTGCTCCTCCACCCACCTCGCGTTTGAAGACCGGAATATGATTTGCTTTGCAGTAATCAAGATCTACCTCCTGTTCTGCATCCTGGTGAAAACCGACACAAACATAGGGCGTTGAAGGGGAGACCAAGCAGAGGGCCTCACGCCCTAAAGAGGCCAAGGCATGATAAATCAGTTGTGACTCCTCCCAGGGTACCTTCCCTAAGTTGTAAAGTTCCATTTTTCAGACCTCCTTTGAATAAGTAGTGTCATCAATCCAAAACCCTCTGTCTGCAGTTCGTCTCAGTTGCAAAGCATATGAGAATGGCGGATATGACCGACCAGCCAATCATAAGGGTAAATGCAGATTGATACGCGCCGAGATGGTAGCTCCTTATCCCGTTTTCCAGCAGCCCATTCCAGTTGCTGTCAAGGACATAACCCATGGCCGGCTGCAGCACCATGGGGCCGATCATGACACCCATGTTGCAAACCCCGGATACAGTGCCTGCTAACGAAGGGGGAACAGATTCTTTGACAAAGGCAAAACCCAAAATCATGGCGCCGGAGGCAAAACCTACCACTGAAAGGAGGAGTGTCAACACCCAAACAGGCAGCTCCGGCACAAACAGGATCACGCTCCAACCGGCACATACGGCAAAACAGCCCGTCACATAAATCGGCTTTCTGCGGCCTATCCTGTCTGAGAGGGCGCCAAGCAGAGGCCCGCCAACGGCCCAGGCCACCAACAATATTGATGTTAAGGCAGCGCTCTTTGCAGGAGTCAACCCATAATGAGTAGCGAGAAACGGTACACCCCACAGGCCGGAAAATGCCAACACCGGACCTGCGAGCCCGCTTGGAGCAATCGAGAGCAGCCAGGTGTTCTTATAATAAAACACCTTTAATAAACCGGTCAATAATGATGCGGGCGAATGGCTACCGGTATTGGAAGGGGGTGCGAAACTGGTATAGCCCCGTTCGGACGGATCATCTCTCACAATGATCCAGAGAGAAACAGCGATAATCAAGGAGACGCCGGCCGAGGCCAACATCACCGGTCTCCATCCGAATTGATCAGCGAGGATCCGCAAAGGCACACCCGCTGACACGGCCCCGGCAATACCGAAGAAGAGTCCCAAACCGCTCGTCATGGCAAAGCGGCGCGGGGGAAACCAGTGGATCGACAGCATGAGCAGGGCAACCCAGCCCACACCCACCGAGCCGCCTATCAGAAGACGTCCAAGATTGGCAAAGAGAATGTTTGGGGCAGCAGCAAAGAGAAATGCCCCCAAGGCGGCAATGAAGGCGCCAGCGGTTAGCAGTTTCTTTGGTCCCCAGTAATCTACAAGAATTCCCGTGGGGATCTGCACGGAAACATAGCTGTAAAAATAGAAGGCCGAGAGGTTCCCTAAAGCGGCTGCGCCAATATTGAAATCAGCCATCAGGTAATCTGTCATAACAGCCGGAGCAACCCTCTGGTAGAAGCCGCTCAGATAAAAAGCAGCCCCCAAACCCCAGACGACCCATGACAGATAGGCGGGCGGGTATTTTATGGAATCAGGCATCAGACATTGCCCGGACCACCAAATCCGTAATGTCCAACACGTCGAGATCGACCTTTTCTCTCCTCACCTTCCCCTTGATGGTCCTGATACACTGCTGGCAGGAGGTCACCAGCGTTTTAGCGCCGGTTCGCTCGATTTCTTCCAGCTTGTTCCGGGCTACACTCCCCGAAAGACCGGAATCCGCCATCTCTAAATTGCCCCCACCACCGCAGCATATGCTCTGGGCGCGGTTGTTCTCCAATTCCACAAGGGTGAGGCCGGGGATAGACCCGAGTACCTCCCTGGGGGCACCAAAGACACCCCCATTCCTCCCCAAATCGCAAGGATCGTGGTAGGTCACGGTCTCGTGCAGTTCTCCCAAGGAAACAGCCCCATCCTTGATCAGTCTTTGGATAAATTGGGTGGAATGAAAAAGCTCCAGGTCGGTATTGTAGTACTCCTTCCAGGTCCGGCAACAGGAGGGACAGGAGAAAACCATCTTACTCGCCCCTAACCCCTTTACTTGCTCTATATTATGTTCGATCAGTTCCCCCATTTTCTCGGGCGCGCCTGCGCCGATCAACGGGAAACCGCAGCACCACTCTTCCCCTGCTAAGATAGTAAAGTCCACATCAGCCGCCTCTAAGATCCGGACCATGTTTTGGGGAATTGACTGTACCATAGGGAAAAAGGAGGAAACGCAGCCTACAAAGTATACCACCTCTGCCCGCTCCTTCTCGTACATATGGTCCGGGAGATTGTTTATGTCATCCCGCCAGTCTGCCCGTTCACTATTCTCCTCATCAGAGATATTATAGTTGACGACAAGCGATTGCATGGCGGGTTCAAGATTCGGGTGGATGCCCCCCTTCCCTACGATTTCCTCTCGCATGCCAACAAGAACATCTGTCAGTTTCACGCCACTGGGGCATGTCACAGAGCAGGCCCCGCAGAGGAGACATTTTGCAAAAATGTCGCGATAATGCTCGCTTATCTCCAGATCTCCCGCGGCATAGCGCTTGGCCAACTGTATCTTTCCCCTCGGCGTATACTTCTCCAAGAAAAGTTCTTTACCAATAGGACAGGTCGCTAAACAAAGCCCGCATTTTATACATTGCTCAAATTCATCTGCAATATTGTTTGGTATCATTTTTTCTCACATTAACTACGGATTTAGGAATTGAGGAATTGAGGGATTCCTAAATTTCTCAATTAGCCGTCAAAGAAAACTGCCGGGATTGAGGATATTGTTGGGATCAAAGACCCGCTTGATTCCACGCATCAGGTCTATGGAGGCCTGGTTGAACTCCAGTCCCATGAACCTGTCCTTGGCAATCCCTATGCCGTGTTCTCCTGAAAGGGTGCCCCCCATCCCGATCGCCGCCTCATACAGCTCCTCCATTGCCTTATCGACTCGCGCCATCTCTTCCCTGTCGCGAAGGTCGGTCATGATCAAGGGGTGAAGATTCCCATCGCCGGCATGGGCCAGGACACCGATCTTCAAATCATATTTATTCGTGATCTCAACGATCTTTCTTATCATC
>JAUWPC010000405.1 GCA_030611815.1 Desulfobacteraceae bacterium | reverse complement strand
GCCATTCCCATCACCAGCATCTGGTCATCCGGTATGCCGGAGTGCTTCCGAACCACTCCGGGGTATCTGACGGACTGGGCCAGAAAACATGTCCCCAGACCCTGCTCCAGGGCCAGGAGGGCAATAGTTTGAAGGATGATTCCGCCATCCATGAGGGCGTAAGGGTTGAAACCAAGATCGAGGTGAAGGTAGATCACATAGGGCGCCCCAAGGCACCGCATCATTTCTTCATAATAGGAGTTCCTTTTCTCCTTGTCTTCCCTGGCGATGCCAAGCGCCCGGAAAAGCCCCTTACCCAATCCTTGATATCTGGTCTTCTGGATCACATTAAACTCGGTAGGCATCGGGAAATCGGGATTGGTGGGTATTCCATTCCCAAACATCTGAACGTACTCTTCCTTGATTTTCTCAAGAGTCTCTCCTCCGATTAGAGTGAGCCTCCATGGTTGGGTGTTGCCCCAGGAGGGAGCCCAGAGTGCGTTCTCCATAATTTCCTCTAAGACTTCTCTTGTGACCGGCTCCGGATTAAAGGCCCGGATACTCCTTCTCGCCAATACTGCCTTTTTCACATCCATAATCTTCTCCTATTCCCCGTGCCGCCGCCAAGACTTCATTTCTCATTGTTTCGTGCTATGAACAGCTCAATTCTTCAGCTTGACGGCTATACGCTGATTTGAGTGCCTAAAGTTAAGGAACTTCGTGACAGTTTATAAGAAATTGTTTTCAAAAAGCCTGCCCGCCATTGCCGACCTTTTGGGATATGCCCGCTTCCGTACATGACAGGCGAGGCAGGCGGGCCTGCGCGTCAAATCAGACCAAGGGACTCGGGTCATTTGTAGTCAAGGAATTCGACCGTCCTGTCTGCCAAGAGGCACAGTAAAAGTCGTTGAGACAAGGCCATTATTAAGAGCTTTAGACAATTTTAGAATGTTAAATATTACCTTGAACTTTAGGCACTTTAGCTCACCTATGGGCCAAGTTAGTCAACTGGTAGAACCTTATTATGATACCACTACTTGAGGTAGTGGTTTAGGCCCATTAATTAGTGGAACCCGATATTCGCCTTAGGTTCTTCTGCCAATTGAATTTCACCAAACATACTCTCATATTTTGCAATATTCTCATTTAAGGCAGCAACGATTCGCTTAATGTGCCCGGGACTTACAATGACCCTTGAAGTGACAGAACCCGCTGGAGCAGCTACCATAAGAAAATCCATAATAAACTCTTCCTTCGTATGCGAGATCACCATGTTGTTCGCATACACACCCGCCTGTAAATTATCCGGGAATTTCACTTGAATCTCCTTTTTGTTATTACGCATAAACTTATCTCCTTTCAAATGGTGATTTCTTTGTGCTCGGCGTATCTTCGGCTTTCCCTCTATCTCCTGTGGGTCCTGATGAAATCTTTGAGCCGCTCAATCCCCTGGATGATGTTCTCATTTGATGTGGCGTATGAAAATCTTATGTGCTGGCCTTCTCCCGGCACCCTCATGCCAAAGTGAATATCTGCCAAAACTGCAACACCCGCATAATGGAGGAGTTTCTTCCTGAATTCCTCTGAATCTGATGCACCCACTATCTTGCACACTTCGGTTATATTTGGCCATGCGTAGAATGCGCCACCCGGCGAAAGACAGGTTATGCCTTCAATTTCATTGAGGCCGCTTACGATGAGATCTCTTCTTCCCTTGAATATGGCCATCATCTTGTCAGGCTCTTCCTGAGGGCCTTTGAGGGCTTCAACCATGGCCCACTGGGTCATATGATTGGGGCATGAGGTGGTGTTGGTCATCCAGGTGGAAAAATAGGGGGCAAGCCTTTGATTGACGGCATAGCCGAGTCTCCAGCCCGTCATGGCGTATGTTTTTGAAGCGCCGTCACAGATAATTGTCCTTTTAAGCATCCCTGGTATACTTGCGATACTTTCAAATTGTCCTTCATGCACCATCCTGGAGTATACTTCATCCGAATAGACCCACAGGTCATGTTTAATGGTTGTTTCAGCGATCTTTTCAAGAGTCTCCCGTGTAAGGACGCCTCCGGTCGGATTATGCGGCGAGCAGAGGATGAGGAGCTTTGTCTTCGGGGTTATCAGTGATTCCAGTTTGTCAACGTCAAAACTGAAACTCTTGCTTTCAAGAAGATAGAGCGGGACAGGAACTGCGCCCTGCGCAACGGCCTGAGTGGAATAAATAGGGAAACCAGGGTTGGGGTAAAGCACCTCATGCCCCTGCCCGTAGTCGGTAACAGAGAGCAGGGTAAAGCCTATGAAGGGCTTTGCACCGTTGGCTATAACGACCCAGTCGGGTTTGACCTCTATCCCACGTGTTCTCGATACATATTCTGCAACCGCTTCCCTGAGTTCAGGTATGCCGGCACTCGGTGTATACCCATGCCGGCCATCCCTAATGGCCTCTATTGCCGCCTCACATATATTTGGCGGTGTGTTGAAATCGGGCTGACCAATACAGAAACTGATGATCTCCCTGCCCTGGGCAATGAGGTCGTTCACCTCCTTGAGTACGACAAACGCATTTTCTGTCCCCAAACCGGATGTCCTGGATGAAACTTGCGGCATGTTTACTCTCCTTTATT
>JAUWPC010000379.1 GCA_030611815.1 Desulfobacteraceae bacterium | reverse complement strand
TACCCATCTGGACATGAGAGAAGGGGGCTGGTCCGAAGGGAACTGCGGTGGGTCCCAGAGCGGCCGTTTCCGAGGACTGCCGGGCGGTCTCAAGACTTTTATCGACGGTCTGTATATGTGTTCCTCGGGGGTGGTCGGCGGCCCGGCCATTGGCCGGGGATCAAGTTATAACTGTTATCAGGTGATCGCCAAGGCCTTTGGGCTGCGGATGCCGGACTCCTAGGCTTGATGATTTATGATTGTTGATTGATGATTGGTTTTTTTCAATCATCAATCGATAATCCGAAGATATTCAAGCTTTTTCCACCTTGTTGTGTTTAAATCAACAATCAACAATCCACCGGAGGGGCATATGCGTTTGAAGGACAGGGTAGCTATCGTAACCGGCGGCGCCCGTGGATTGGGCAGGGCTTTTGCGCTTCGGTTGGCGCAGGAAGGCGCGCGGGTCATGGTCATGAATATCGTGCTCAGGGACAAAGACCTGGAAGATATGACAGAGACGGTCAGGCGGATAAAGGAGATGGGTGGGGAAGCGCAGTTTTTTAAGGGGGATGTGACCAGCGAGTCGGACACCCGGGCCATGGCGGAAGCAACGGCCTCGGCCTTCGGCGCTATCCACATCCTTATCAACAATGCCGCCATCTATGACGGGCTTGTGCGAAAACCGTTTGATGAAATTTCCCTTGACGAATGGGATCGGGTCATGGGGGTCAACGTCAAGGGGACCTTCTTAGCTACCCGTGCCGTGTTTCCCTTCATGAAACAGCAGGAGTACGGAAAAATCGTGAACCTCTGTTCCGAAACAGCCTTTACGGGTTCTCACGGTTTTGCCCACTATGTGGCGTCAAAGGGTGGGATTCTGGCTTTGACCCGGGCCCTGGCCGTTGAGCTGGGCCCCTATAACATATGTATCAATGCCATTGCCCCTGGATTTACTGATACGGAGGCCAGCCGTTCTTTGGCAGATGTGGACCGGTACGACACATCCAAAACTCCCCTCAAGCGCGTGGGAACGCCTGAAGACATCACAGGGGCCGCTCTTTTCCTGGCCTCCCCGGAAAGTGATTTTATCACCGGGCAGACCCTGGTAGTGGATGGGGGGAGGTATATGCATTGAGAGTTACGAGTTACGAGTTATAAGTTACGAGTTGCGGGTTAGGAGCATCAAGGTTGCCAGTATCCAGTCCGGGTTGCAAGTTGCAGGTTAGTGTTTTTCTGGTTTTTCAATCGACAATCATCAATCAACAATCATCAATCCAAAGGGTTTTTCGTGGAAGCGGTAGCGCCATTAAAAGAGGCATCAGACATGATAAGGGATGCTGGCGGTGAAGCATTTAAGCTCTGTTTTCAATGCGGGCTTTGCACTGTCAGTTGTCCCTGGAATAATGTCAGGTCGTTTGTCCCCCACAAGATGATTTGTCAGGCGAAGTTTGGGCTGGCTGATATAGATGATGAGGAATGGTGGTTGTGCTCGACGTGCAACATGTGTGTCAGTCGATGTCCACGGGGTGTTTCCATCACAGATATTATGCGGGCAGTTCGGGCCATCGTGTTGGAATACCAGTACAGCATGGCCCAATCAAGTCTCAGAAATGCCATGGGCAGCTTGAGTGGAAACGGGAATCCATGGGGAGAGGCGCGGGAGAAACGTTCTGACTGGGCTCGGGATATGGATATCAGGGCCTTCAACCAGGATATGGATCTGCTCTACTTTCCCTGTTGTGTCCCTGCCTATGATCCCAAGCTTAGAAGCATTGCCCGGGCTACCTCTATCATACTGCAAAACACAGGGGCGAATTTTGGCATCTTAGGGGCCAAGGAAAACTGCTGCGGCGAGAGCATTTGCAAGGTTGGTAACAACGACCTGTTCGAAAGTCTGGCAAAGGGTAATATTAATGCCTTCAACGAGAGTGGCGTAAAGGAAATCGTTGTCAGTTCGCCCCATTGCTATACCACGTTTAAGGACGAGTATCCCGATCTTGGGGGAAACTATAGGGTCATTCATTTCACGCAGTATTTGGCGAAGCTCATTGATGAGGGTAGACTTAACTTCAATAAGGAATTCAAAAAAAGAGTGGTTTATCATGATCCCTGTTACCTCGGTCGTCATAACGGGATATATGATGAACCACGAGAGATCCTGAGAAACATTCCCGGTCTGGAATTAATGGACGAGGTTGATTCCCGTGAGAACAGCCTCTGTTGCGGCGGCGGCGGAGGAAGGATATGGATGGAAACTAAGAAGGGTGAGCGGTTTTCAGATATCTTAGTTGATCAGGCCATTTCATTGGGGGCAGAGGTTTTAGCTACTGCCTGCCCATACTGCCTGCTTAATTTCAGGGATAGTGTATTGAACGCTGATAAGGAGGATGTCCTTGAAGTCAGGGACATTTCCGAAATTGTTCAAGCAGTGCTTTAAAGCGATAGCGAAAGAGTATGCCGAAGAGCGATAACTCAATTCAAGCCCCAATCCCGACCCCGAGCAAAGTGGGTGCGGTTATGGTGGTGGGCGGCGGGGTGAGCGGGATACAGGCCGCGTTAGATACTGCCAACTCCGGCTTCAAGGTCTATCTCGTTGAAAAGGGGCCGGCCATTGGCGGCAGGATGTCCCAATTGGATAAGACCTTTCCCACCAATGACTGCTCCATGTGTATCCTCTCTCCCAAGTTTATTGAATGCGCCACAAACCCCAACATATCAATTATAACCGAGACTCAGGTTGACGGCATTGAGGGCGAGGCAGGGAATTTTGAGGTAACCCTGCTTCAAAAACCCAAGTATGTTGATCCGGCAAAATGTACCGGATGCGGGACATGTGCTGAATATTGCCCGGTAAACATCCTCGATGACTATAATGAGAACCTGTCTACATTAAAGGCTATTTATCTCGCCTTTCCCCAGGCAGTGCCTGCGGTATCCGCAATAGATATCTCACACTGCCTTTACCTCCTGAGGACAGAGTGCCAGATCTGTGTCCCGGCATGCAAGAATAAAGCGATAGACTTTCACCACCACGAGGAGAAGCTGAAAATAGAGGTCGGCAGCGTAATCCTCTCCCCTGGTTACGA
>JAUWPC010000360.1 GCA_030611815.1 Desulfobacteraceae bacterium | reverse complement strand
ATCTGATAGATAAAATTCACAATCTGGAGTCGGCTTTGTGAAACGCACTGTTAGCATTATGAACCCATGATGAGGTTTATTGAAAGGGAATATTTTCTATATTATATCTGTCAACTGTGTAGGCCTGACACCCATGTCTTTCTGGCGGCCATAGGCTGCGCTCAACTTGAAAAACTCCCCGGATTTGTCGAGAAACGGAAAGAAAATTTTCAGTTCCTATATCACGACCTGAAAGACCTGCAAGAGCTTTTCATACTCCCAAAAGCCACACCAAAGAGCGATCCGAGTTGGTTCGGCTTTCTCCTGACGCTAAGAGACGGCGTAAAATTCAAGCGCAACGATATTGTGACATACTTGGAAGAGAAAAACATTCAAACGCGCAACCTGTTTGCCGGTAACCTGACCAGGCACCCCTGTTTTTCTCCCCTGAAAGAGGGAAAAGATTACCGTATTGCCGGCGAATTGAAAAACACGGACAAGATCATGCGCGACAGTTTCTGGCTTGGGCTATATCCCGGAATGACAGAAGGGATGATTAAACATATGACGGATCAAATTAAATCATTTACGGGATTTGGAGGACGCTGATTATCTTATGATCAAAATAACAAAGGCGCCAAGTAACACCCAGTACCGAGCACCAACCTGAGATGGACATCGAATTTCATTACCACATGACCTGGCTTATCGCCGCCCGCGCCGGCCTTCCCGCGAAGGACACGGAAATCCTTGCCACCTCCTCGCAGTACACAGATGACAACAGCATCATCTTCGAGATCGACAAAGATATGCCCACTGCGTACAGCAACTACATAAGCCAGACCATGAACATACTCAAACCAAAGGCCAAACTCTTTCGCATATACCCCATTTTCCACTTCATCCCCGGTGACCCAATGGCCGAATCCGCCTGGCGCAAAGCCGGTGAGATGCACTGGCTCAACACCACCCCGGACTCCGAAAACTCCAACCGGATAATGGATGCCGCACTCACGTCCGGCAACCTCTACCGCATCGGCATTGCCTGCCATGGCTATGCCGACACTTGGGCGCACCAGAACTTCACTGGATATTATAATGATTTCAACTCCATGACCGGCCCCTTGAGTCTCGCCATCCCCAATATCGGCCATGCAGAGGCCTTTCACAACCCAGACTGGGTGGCCCTTGTCTGGAAAGACAAAAGGCTCATCGCGGGTCGTGTGGACAACAGAAGCCGTTTCCTGACCGCCGCAGTGCACATCCTCGGCAAGCTTGCGAAATTCGTTGACCCCAGGATAACCAAAAAGGAGCTGCAAAAAAGGGAAACAGCCCTCAAGAAAGACCTCGACAAGTGCATCGGGGAACAGGATCAGACAAACGAATACGCAGCGGAACGTATCGCCCGCTATAGCAACCTTGCCACAGAACCGGAATACGGCAAGGCGGAAATCACGCAATACGACGAAGACAGATGGCTCGAACAAGCGGTAAACGAAAAGGTCCGCGGCCTCCGCGACAGATCAGACCTTTTCCTTACGCGCTGGGACCCGCTGACCGACATCTACACATGGAAAGACCGTGAAAACTACAGTGACACACACTGGCACAGATTCCAGGAGACGGTAAAACAACATCAGGACGAAACCTGGGGAATCCTGAAAGAGAGCAACCTGAAAGGACTGGAACTCCCGGAGATGTGAGACCAATTTCATCATCCCCCAGATAGACCAAATAACGCAGATGGCAGCGTCCCCCATTCCACTGTTGACAAAGAATAACTTCTCTCCTATAAGTTCAATCCATGAACCATGCTTATGAACAGGAAATTCGCTACCGTCTGCTGAAGATCCTGACTGAGGAACCCAAGCTTGGCCAGCGTGAAATGGCAAAAAAAATGGGCATCAGCCTTGGCAAGGTGAACTTCTGCGTTTCTGAGCTTGCTGCTAAGGGCTGGATAAAGATCACCCGTTTGAAGAGCGCCAGGAAGAAAATCCCTTACATATACATGCTGACCCCGAAGGGCCTGGAAGAAAAGGGGAAACTGACCGCCCGGTTCTTGAAAAGGAAGCTTGCTGAGTATAAAGAGATAAAGAAACAGATACTGGAACTCCATAATGAAGTCCAGCAGGAAAGCCTTGATAACCCCAAAGGCGAACTCAATAATGCGGTAAAGAGCATTATTTGATCCCAACCGAATATAAGTCGCTGTAAATAAAGACGAAACCCCTTCAACCGCCATGTAACTCAAGGGGCGGAGCTGTGCCAAACTATAAGGGTAATGGGAATAAAGTAACAAAAGCACCAACGTCCCGCTTCAACGCTATCATTACAGCGTATTTAACTGGAGTGCCAAAAATTGAAGGAAGTTACTTCTCTACCAGCGTCCCGCTTTACGTCCCCGAGTCTGGTGGATAATATCAAAGAAAACAGTAGAAATAGGCTTGGGTCATGAAAAAACGCGAGTTAATAATCGCTGAACAGGCGATTGCCGGGCGGGCTGCAGCCGTTGGCAGGCGGGTCCGTGCCAAAAAACCAAAATGTCCTATGTCAAGGGCTGACCCCGTTTCCATGATTTCATTATAGAAAACGATGTCTTCGCTACGATGGAGGAAATAAAAATGACACCTGTCGCAAATGAGAGCATTGAAAACAAATTTGCATCATTATCGGCTGAAGAGAAAGTATCTGTTATTAGCCATGGAGTTGCATTACGTCTCTCGGAATGGAAGAAACGGCTTTTTCTGGCTGAGAGCAAAGTCCGATATTTTGAAGAGAAATACCTTACATCTTTGGCTGAGTTGGATACAAAAGGATTGCCGAATGATGGTAATCATGAAATGCACGAAGACTATATCATGTGGCATCACTGGACTGATGCTGTCGAAAAGGCGAAAAAACAAGTCATAGACTTGGACCCCATAGCCGCCTATGGGGTCCAATGGTAAAGGAATTAATGTTAGCATCTGAGCGTTTGCTGGAGATAGAGGAGAATTTTAAGGAATCGGCGAAGCGCATTGTTCTTGTTGAGCTCGATGACGAAATTCTGCGCGTTATTTTGTATCTGAAGGATGGCACCAACTTGCGTGTTGCTGAGCAATGGGCTGGTGAAGTTCTTAAGCGATATAGTTACTACTGGCTCAATGGTGCCAATGAACTAAAGGTCGGCTGGGATAACGCGCCGCACCATACGGAAATGGAGTCTTTTCCACACCACAAACATGTAGGCCAGCGAGGAAATTTGCAGCCTTCCAGAGAGACCAGTTTGGAAGAGGTTATGAGAGTTATTCAGGGAAAGATTTAGCCTAAGAGGCGCACTCCACTTCCCTTCTCG
>JAUWPC010000423.1 GCA_030611815.1 Desulfobacteraceae bacterium | reverse complement strand
TTTCTTCCTTAGCGAACGGGAGGATTTCCTCGGTTACTCTCTCGAAATTATTAACTACGCCATGGCTTCCAAGCAGATGAGCGATATAATCTTCCACCCCTTTCATCAAGGCCTGGGCGATAGCCTTTTTTTTTGCCAAGGCTGAATTCCCTCCAACAACAGTACCGGTGCCTATGGCTAAAAGCTCTTTTTTCTCCAGGTTATCCCCTGTTTCGGCCTGTGAAAGGTGGAAACCAAAAAAGAGAAAACCTGCAAGAAAGAAAATGGCAATCCTACCCATCATATTTCTGTCCTGCCCCGCTAAATAGACCTTATTGTCCTGACTTCCCCAAGGACTTCAGCTCTTCCTTAGATTCAACTACAAGACCCCTGTTGATCTGCAGGACCTTTTTGAAGGCATTTTCTGATCGGTATAACCGATTCGCCTTCTTGTATGCAACACCCATATAGTAGTAGGCTTCGGGCAGGTCTTCCTTATAATGCAAAGAATCATAAAACCTCTCTCTTACTTTAGCTAACCAGCCCTCCCCTCCCCTCATCATATAAAGGCGCATAAATCCAACAAAGGCTAACGCCTTCTCCTCTTCTGTCTTTGCATCATCTCTTGCGCTGCACATTGAGTCCAAAGCTAACTTGAACTTGTTTTCCTTGCCGTAAATCAGGCCCAGGCCTAAGTGTGCATTGGAATAGTTGGAATCCAGTCGCAGAGCGAGTTTGAATTCTCTCTTGGCATCGAAAAGATAGCCTTTTTCAAGTAATTTGAAACCGCTATAAGCATGATGTTCCGGAGTATTCAACACCCTTTCCTGGACCCACGGTCTTGATGAACAGGCCAAGAGAAAGAGAGAGACCAATAAAGAAATAACGGTCATCCTGCAAAATAACTTAAGCTTGATGGATTCCATCAGAATTCCTCCAATAAAAGCTAAAAGATCAAGTGCTTTCAGACAAAAATAGATGAACCTTTCTTATTACCATATCTAAATCCTTAGGATCAACCCAAATAACGCCAGGCTCTGCCCTGAACCAGGTTAATTGCCTCTTGGCATACCTTCGCGTATCTCTTTTGAGTTTAGTAATCGTTTCTTCTAAGGACCATTCCCCTTGTAAATACCTGATCATATGCCTGTATCCGATAGCCTTCATCGAATTGAGGTCAGGGGAGTATCCTTGTTTTAAAAGATCCTGGGTCTCTTCGATGAGGCCCTTATCTGCCATCTTTACACTACGCTCGTTTATACGATGATAAAGATCCTCTCTGTCCACGTGCAGACAAAGCTTCAAGGCATTTAATGACCTCTCCCTGAAACCGTGCCTTTTCATCAGGTCTGAAGAGCGTAGGTCGGAAAGGTAAATGATTTCAAGAGCCCTTATGATCCTCACCCCATCATTTGGGTGGATGTTCTCTGCACGTTCAGGGTCGAGACTCTCTAATTTCTCATGAAGTTTTGCGGTTCCGTGGATCTCACATTCCATGCGCAACCGCTCTCTCAGTTCGGGATCTGAGGGAGGGGATTCCATGAGCCCTCCGATCAGTCCCCTGATATAAAGACCTGTGCCTCCAACAACAAGACATGTCTTCCCTTTCGAGCAGATTTCGTTCACAATGGGAAGGGCCATACGACGATAAATTGCTGCATTGAAGTCCTCATCAGGATTAACAACATCCAATAGATGGTGGGGAATGCCCCGTCGCTCCTCATAGGTCGGCTTGGCAGTGCCGAT
>JAUWPC010000113.1 GCA_030611815.1 Desulfobacteraceae bacterium | reverse complement strand
AAAAGGGGGGTTTTGAATTGGCCGAATTCGTTCCTAAGATTTTAACGTTCTGCTGTACCTGGTGAGGGTACTCCGCCGCTGATTTGGCTGGAGTTTCCAGACTACAATATACACCGGAAATCAAGATCGTCCGGCTCATGTGCACGGGCAGGGTCGACCCTGCCCTCGTGGCCAAGGCATTCAAAAAGGGAATAGACGGTTTTATGGTGGTGGGCTGCTACTTTGGAGACTGCCATTACATCACGGGAAATCACCAGGCAAAGGCCAAGATGGATATGACCCGCAAGCTCTTCAAATTCATTGGCCTTAATGAGGAACGCTTGGCCTTCCGGCAGTGTTCTTCGGGCGAGGCATCCGTGTTCGTGGAATTAGTCTCTGAATTCGATCAGAAGATCCGCAGTATGGGCCCCTTAGGGGGAGACGGAGATACGGTGAAGGCCCCGGAGATTTTCAAAAAACTCGAAGCCGTAGAGGCCGTGCTTGCCGGTGAAAAAATCAGATGGGTCATCGGAAAGAGGACGCCGTTTCTTGAAACCGGCAATGTGTATGGTGAGATCTTCACTGAACATGAGTTTAATCGCGCCATTGACATGATCATCGTGGAAGAGATGGAGGTCCAGGAGATCCTCGCCAGGCTAAAGGAAACTGCCCGCTCGGTCAAGGACCTCGCTAATGACCTGGCCATTCCGTCGGCAAGGGTATTCCGATATATAACCGCCCTCAAACGAAAAGGGATGGTTGCCTTGGACAAGGTGGCCGGTCAAACACCAATATTTCAGTTAACAGGGCAAGAGGTGTAACACGGTGCAAGACAAAAAAGTATTGATTGTTGGGGGAGGGCTCGACGGTGTCAGTGCCGCCCTTGAAAAGGCCGAAGCAGGCGCCCAAGTGACCATTATCGAGAAATTCCCAACCTTGGGCGCTGAGAGAATCCCAAGGGACCGGCTCATCCAACCGGATGACGCATTTGCAAATCCCGATCTGGATAAAGTGCGCAATCACGACAACATCCAGGTCTTGACATACAGTGAGATCAAGAAGGTCAACCGGGATAACGGGAAGGTCAGTGCACACATCCTGAAGCGAAGTCTTCGGGTGGACAACAGCAAATGTAACGACTGCAAGGCCTGCATCAAGGTCTGTCCCGTAAACATGTTTGACGACTTTGACGAATCTTTTAGTTTTCGCACGGCCGTGGATTATTTTAATCCGGCCACAGGCGAATATAATATCTTCAAGGAAGATATGCCAGTTTGCCAGCAGGCATGCCCCGTCAATCTGGATATCCGGACCTACGCTGGTCAGATTGCGGACGGGAAATATCTCGACTCCTTGGCCACCATCAGGGATAGGCTGCCACTTCCGGGCAGCATCGGCCGGGTATGTCCCCACCCATGCGAAACAGCCTGCAACCGGCAGTATTTAGATGAACCGATCAGTATCTGTTTCCTCAAGCGGTATGTGGCGGACGTGGAGCTAAATGAGGGGATCGAACCGGTCTATGAAACCCCGGAGAAAAAACTTCCCGAAAAGATTGCCATCATCGGGGCAGGACCGGCTGGACTTACCTGTGCATACCACCTGGCAAGGCAGGGCTATGAGAATATCACCATCTACGAGGCCCTTCCCGTACCGGGGGGCTTTCTATGGGTGGGGATCCCGGAATATCGCCTCCCTAAAAAGCTCCTCCAGCGCGAGGTGGACCTTATTGCCAATATGGGCATAGATATCCAGTACAATAAACGGATTGGCAAAGAGATATCTTTTGAAGACCTAAGGAATAATGATGATGCAATATTCATTGGTGCGGGCTGCCACCTCGGGCTCAAGCTGCGGGTTCCGGGCGAAGATGAATATGAAGGCAAAGGGATTGTTGACTGTGTTACCTTTTTGAGGGACCAGGCCCTGGGTAACCCAATGGAAACCAAGGGGAAGCTCATCGTGATAGGGGGTGGCAATGCGGCCATTGACTCTGCCCGAGTTGGCTGGCGTATGGGCTTTGACGAGGTATATATCCTCTATCGAAGGACCAAAAAGGAGATGCCTGCCAACTCGTGGGAAATCGACGCGGCCGAGCACGAAGGAGTCATCATACAGTATTTGGCAGCGCCCGTGGAAATCTTAGGGAAAGACGGAAGAGTCTCCGGGATGAAATGCATCAAGATGGAATTGGGCGAGCCTGATGCATCGGGCCGCAGGCGGCCGGTCCCAATTGAAGGATCAGAGTATGTTATTGATGCCGAGACCATTGTTCCCGCCCTCAGTCAGGGCACAGATCTCGAATTCTTGGGTGAAGATCACGGTCTTGATATTAACCGTTGGAATACATTCGATATAGATGAAGAAACAGGTGCAACTAACGTCCAGGGCGTGTTTGCTGGCGGTGACGTGGTAACAGGACCAGATATCGCCATCCGTGCAGTCGCGGCCGGTAAGAAAGCGGCCGAGGGCATTCATGCATACCTGAGGAGCAGATAGATGATTTACGAAAAGGAAAAACGCTATATTATCCCCTTTGATGATGTGCCTTCCCCCAGGGCTGAGATGCCGGAGATCTCTGTGGATGAAAGGAGGGGGAATTTCGTAGAGGTGGAAACAGGATTCCCTGAAGATATGTCCGTTACAGAGGCCAAGCGATGCCTCAGTTGCCGGCGCTGCTTAGGGTGTGCCCTCTGCTGGGCAGAATGTGAGCCTGAAGCGATCGATTTTTCTATTCCGGATGAGGAATTAGACCTCGAATTCGATGATGTTGTCGTCACAAAGGGGCAGGACAACGCCTTTTTTCCGATTGATCCCAAATTAGGTTTTGGGAGTTACGCAGATGTGATCACGGATATTCAGTTCGAACGTATGCTCTCACCCACCGGCCCCACGGACGGCATGGTAGTCTCCCCTTTGGACGGAGAGATCCCCAAACGGATGGCTATTGTCCAGGGTCACCCCGATGAAGATGACGACCAGCTCCTTTCCTCCTTGGTCTTAGGGGTAAACGAGTCGATCATTGCCCTTGACAGAACAAAAGACTTAGAGGTGGTTCTAATCTCCCCCATCAACGAGGCCTTCAAAGAAGGCTTCCTCTCAGATGCAGAGAAGATATCCGGACTTCGGTTAGTGGAAGGGAACCCTGAATCTGTTGAGAAAAACCAGGAAAATACACCCTTATCCCTTAAATACTCTGAAAACGGCCAGCAACAAGACGAGACCTTTGATTTGATTGTAATACTTACAAAACCAAAAATATCATCCGAGCTAAACTCCTTGACCAGAAAGCTCGAAACACCTGTTCAGTGATCCTAAGGCTTAGACTGAAAGAATATTTTTTTGAAGCGGAGATCGTGTTGAGATTTCAACCTTTCTCCGTTTTTTTATAAACCCTAACGTTGCATAAAATTTGAGTTTAAAACGCTTTAGATTAGGTCTGCAAGGGACGTTGGGCCGTTTTCAAGGATGAAAGCGTATTGAACATACGGTGAGGTCTTGAAAATGGACCAGCGTTTCTTGATGGCCTGATATAGACCGAGCGTAGCGTTTTTGGACCGAAGGTTTATGCAACGTTAGGGTAAAGATCTGCTAAATCCTCTCCGATAAGATGAAAAAGAGTAATATATTGTTCTTTTTTTTAAACCCCTTTATCGGAATCTGGAGGAAAGGGAACAAAATCGTTTGACTTTGAAGTAGATCTTGTTTAGTGTAGCCGATTTGAAGTTCAAGAATGTATGAAATAGAGGCTTATAACTACGACCTGCCCCAGGATCTCATAGCACAGGTTCCGGCTCCAAAGCGGGATCATTCCAAGCTTCTTGTGGTAGAGCGTTCAAGCGCCTCTTTTTCGGATAATCAGTTTTTCGATCTGCCCTCCATGCTCCAGCCTGGTGATCTCTTAGTGGTGAATAACACTAAGGTTGTCCCTGCTCGAATTTTTGGCCATAAAGAGAGCGGGGGCCGGGTGGAGATATTAGTCTTGGAGCACCCTGATTCAAGAAACGACAGGGATTCAAGAAAAAACGGGGATCTAAAAAAAGAGGGGTCTGCGACGCGGTTATGCCTGCTAAGATCATCCAGGCGGCCAAAGCGCGGGAGCCTCTTATTTTTTGACTCAGGTGTATCGGGAGAGGTAAAAGCTCTCCTTGACGACGGGCTTGTGAGGATCTCCTTTAAGGGAGATCGTGGGATAGACGCCCTCCTTGTTGAAAAAGGGTTTATGCCTCTTCCACCCTATATCAAACGAGGGGAAAAGAGTGCCCTTTCAGATCTGGACAGGGAAAGATACCAGACAGTCTATTCTGAAAGGGTGGGCGCTGTCGCAGCGCCCACTGCAGGGCTTCATTTTACGACAGATCTCCTCAAAAGGCTGAGAACAAGAGGGGTTTCCACTGTTTCGTTGACCCTTCATGTGGGCCATGGTACCTTCCGTCCCGTCAAGACAAAAGATGTCAGGCAGCACAGGTTGGGCCACGAATATTACTTGATTGGGCCCGAGACAGCAGCTCAGATAAATGAAACCAAGAAAAATGGGGGGAGGGTTGTTGCTGTAGGCACCACGGTGGTGAGAGCCTTGGAAAGCGCCTCGGCCACGGATGGGTCTCTCCTTCCTGGAGCAGGAAAGACCGATCTCCTGATCACTCCAGGATTTGTTTTTAATATGGTAGACGTGCTTATAACCAACTTTCATTTGCCAAAAAGCTCCTTGCTCTTCTTAGTGTCCGCCTTTGCCGGCCTTGATTTGATAAAAAGGGCTTATGAACGGGCCGTTGAAAAAAGATACAGGTTTTACAGCTACGGGGATGCGATGTTGATCGTATGAATTGAGGGATTGAGGGATTGAGGAATTAAACTAAAGAAATTGAGTTCAATTCTTTAGTTCCGGTCTAAATTTGGAATTCAGGATAACGCACAGATCTAAGGATTGCAGGGCCAGAACGGGGGAAATCAAAACCCCCCACGGAGATTTTGAAACACCGGTGTTCATGCCGGTAGGGACCAAAGGGTCAGTTAAGGCGGTATCGCCCGAGGACTTGGATGAGGTAGGCGCCAGAATCATTTTGGCAAACACCTATCATCTATACCTCAGGCCGGGGCACCACACAATCGGGCGATTAGGCGGCCTGCACCGATTTATGAACTGGCCGGGGCCCATCTTGACAGATAGCGGGGGTTTTCAGGTCTACAGCCTTACACCCCTAAGAACCATATCTGACAAAGGAGTAATATTTCAGTCTCATATAGACGGATCAAAGCATTTCATCGGGCCTGAAGAGGCTATAGATATTCAAGAGACATTGGGTGCGGATATCATTATGGCCTTTGACGAATGTGCGCCTTATCCCTCTGATTATGAATATATCCAGAGGTCTGTTAAACTCACGACTTCATGGGCCCGCAGGTCACTCGATCGCAAAAAGCGGAGTGATCAGGCCCTTTTTGGCGTCGTACAGGGTGGGATGTACGCAGACTTGAGGGAGATCAGCGCCCGGGGATTAGTTGAAATGGGCTTTGACGGCTATGCATTGGGGGGGCTTTCAGTGGGGGAAGATCGATCTACCAGGCTGCGGGTGACCGGCGAGACAATAAATTTTCTCCCTGAGGATAAACCTGTTTACCTGATGGGCGTCGGGGCCCCGGAGGACCTCGTAGAAGCCGTCATTCTCGGGGTTGACATGTTTGACTGCGTGATGCCGACCCGAAATGCCAGGAATGGCACACTGTTCACCTCTTCAGGCAAAATGACCATTAAGAACGCAAAATATGCCGAGGACGGAAGGCCTGTTGATGAGAACTGTGATTGCTATACCTGCTCTAATTACTCCAGGGCCTATCTGAGGCATCTTTTTATGGCGAGGGAGATTTTATCTTACCGATTGAATACAATCCATAATCTCTCATACTATTCTCGCCTGATGGCAGACCTGCGAACTGCCATTCGAGAAGAGAGGCTTTTGAAATATCGCGCTAAATTTTACAAGTCTTACAGAAAAAACAATTAACTAACAGGAGGTTTTTGAGATGAATTTTTTGGCATATGCTATGGGAGGATTCGGTAAAGGTGAAGGCGGAGAAGGGGGTGGCTTTGGAGCATTTCTGCCACTTATTCTCATGTTTGCGATTTTTTATTTCCTGCTCATCAGACCCCAGCAAAAAAAGGCCAAGGCGCATAAACAACTGCTTGCGTCTATAAAAAAGGGAGACCGGGTTGTCAGTTCCGGCGGACTCCACGGTCTTGTAACCGGTCTTACTGACGAAGTGGTGACCATGGAGATAGCGCCCAAGGTGAGGGTCAAGGTATCGAGGGGCTCTATTTCAGGGGTGGCTGGAAGGGCACAATAGCTTCTCGCCATTGGTCATTGGGCATTGGTCATTTGAAGTTGACTATGAAAAAAGAGATTAAATCATTTGAAGACCTTGATATTTACCGGTTAGCTGAGAATTTGGGGGATAGGATTTGGGATGTTGTTATCAACTGGCCTGATTTCGCCAAGAATTCACTGGGTTACCAGTTAGTGAAATCCGCGGACAGCATCGGCGCCAATATTTCAGAGGGTTTCGGCAGGTTTCATTTTGCCGAGAATAGGCAGTTTTGCAGAATTGCAAGAGGCTCGTTAGTTGAAACCCGCCATTGGCTTCGGAGGGCATACAAAAGAAAATTGCTCAGAGAGGATGAAGTAGAGGAACTCAAAGGCCTGCTTGATGAATTAGCCCCCCGCCTGAATGCATATATAAACTCCATAGGTAAAAAACAAAAAAGTGACAAATGACTAATGATAAATGACTAATGATAAATGACTAATGACTAATGACAAATGACTAACCTTATCTGGGAGTAGCGCGTGTCTAAGAGCTTAACTTGGCGTAGTATAATCGCCTTATTCGCAATTCTGGTAGCAGTGGCATATCTTGTCCCATCTCTAACCGGCGGACTTCCTGGCTGGTGGTCGAGTCTCCTGCCAAAAGACAAAATTCGTTTGGGTCTTGACCTGCAGGGGGGGATGCATCTTGTCTTAGAAGTACAGGCATCCAAGGCCGTTGAGACACACCTTGAAAGGGTGGTGGAGGAACTGAAACGGGATTTGCGGAAGGATAGGGTGCGGTACCTTGAAATGAAGAGGGAGGGGCTGGAAGGGATTGATATAACCCTAATGCGTCCGGACGACAAAGAGGTTTTCTTAGATATGGTGACGGCAGGTTACCCTGATTTCAGCGTAGAATCCATGCCGGATAAGGAGGGCAACCCGGTTTTTCAGCTTGTGTTGGACCCAAAAGCAAGGACCCGTATCTTGAAGATGGCGGTGGATCAGGCCTTAGAGACCATCAGAAACAGGATTGACCAGTTCGGAGTCAGCGAACCGGAGATCCGGCCCCAGGGGGATAACAGGCTTCTGATTCAATTACCCGGAGTGAAAGACCCCAAGAGGGCTATCGCCCTGATCGGCAAGACCGCTCTTCTGGAATTCAAGTTGGTTGACGAAGAGCACAGCGTAGAAGAGGCACTTAAAGGGAAAATCCCCCCTGGCGATGAAATACTTTACCAGGTTTCCATTGATCCTAAGAGCGGACGACAAAAGAAGATCCCCTATCTTCTGAAAAAAAGGACCGTCCTGACCGGGGAATATATAACAGATGCCAGGGTACAGATAGACAGCCAGTACAATGAACCCTACGTCTCTCTGTCGTTTGACGCCAGGGGAGCGAGACTCTTCGAGCAGATAACCGGTCAAAACATTAAGAAAAGATTGGCGATCGTCCTTGACAATAAAGTCAATTCTGCACCGGTTATCCAGGATAAAATCTCGGGTGGTAAGGCCCAGATCACCGGACGCTACGGCATGGATGAGGCAAGAGACCTGGCGATCGTACTAAGGGCAGGGGCGTTACCCGCTCCTGTCAAGATTATAGAGGAACGGACAGTGGGCCCCTCTCTTGGAAAGGATTCAATAGAAAAGGGCTTCAAATCGATGCTCATAGGCGGTGCAATAGTCATCCTTTTTATGGTGATATATTACGGCCTGTCGGGGGTCATCGCTGATCTTGCCCTTATCTTGAATATCCTATTTATTATGGCAGGACTGGCCTTTTTCGGCGCTACCCTCACCCTGCCCGGAATCGCAGGTATTATCCTCACCATCGGAATGTCTGTTGACGCCAACGTGTTGATATTTGAGCGCATCCGGGAGGAACTGAGATTGGGGAAGACACCACGGGCCTCAATTGACGGAGGATACAGCAAGGCCCTTGTCACCATCCTGGATGCCCAGGTTACGACATTAATCGCAGCGCTCGTTCTCTTTCAGTTCGGCACCGGACCGGTAAGGGGTTTTGCTGTAACCCTCAGTATCGGAATTTTGGCCAGCCTGTTTACTGCCATCTTCGTAACCAGAATCATATTCGATTACCTGTATGTACAGCGGCACATGAAAAGGATCAGGATTTGAAAGGCTGAGCAAGGACTCAGCGAAACGATTCCATAAATATTCAATATTCACTATTAAATATTCAATCAAATGACCGGAGTCAATAAATGCAATTCATAAAGCCAGGGATTAACATTGATTTTATCGGAAAGCGCCGCATCGCATTCTTCTTTTCCTGCGCGATGATCATGGCCACCATTGTTCTGCTCATTTGGAGGGGCGGACCCAACTATGGTGTGGATTTTTCCGGCGGTGTGCTGGTCCAGGTTAAGATGCCACAAAAGATATCTCCTTCTGAAATCAAAAAGGCCCTCAGACCGGTTCAATTAGAGGACAGCATTGTCCAGGAATTCGGCGAGCACGAACAGTCCGAGTACCTGATCCGGATCAGGAAAACCAACGTTGAACTGAGAGGTTTAAGCGACCGTGTTGAGCAGGCCCTTAATGCGGCATTTGGAAAGGAAGTTGAAATGAGGCGGGTGGAGATGGTAGGGCCAAAGGTAGGGAAGGACCTGAGACAAAAGGCCCTGTTCGCCATCTTTTATGCCCTCCTCTTCATCGCCATTTATATCTCGGGTCGATTTGAATTGAAATGGTTAATGTCCATCATAATGGCGATTTCTTTAGCCTTTGTTGTTTATATTACATCCACATTCGGTGTCAGCGTAACCTGGCTCATCCTGATGGCCCTGATCGTTACGCTCGGCCTGTGTTGGTTCTTGAATCTGAAATATGCCTTAGGGGCTATAATCGCCCTCGTGCATGATGTTACCATCACTATTGGCGTCTTTGCCTTGACAGAGAGGGAAATATCTCTTTCAATCATTGCAGCCTTTCTCACCATCGTCGGATATTCCCTGAACGACACCATTATTGTCTTTGACAGAATACGGGAGAACTTGCGACGTTTCAGGAGAAGGCCCTTTGAACAGACCATGAATATTAGTATAAATCAAACCCTCAGTCGAACCATTCTCACATCTTCAACTACCTTGGTCGTCGTCCTGGCCCTCTTTATCTTAGGCGGTGGAGTTATTCATGACTTTGCATTTGCCCTATTGGTTGGGATAATTGTAGGGACCTATTCGTCTATCTTTGTGGCAAGCCCGATCCTTCTCCTTTGGGAAGGAAAATTTGGCAAAAGGACCAAGGGGAAGTAAACGATTTCCGATGGGTCCGCAAAAGGATATTCAATCCTTTGAGGTCGCCAATTGCCAATAAGGAGCAAGAAAAGACAAGCCAAACGTCATCTAACCTTTTGGGTGACAATCCTGTTACTACTAAGTGCCTTGGCCGGTGGCTGGTGGCTGTGGCATTACAAGTTCACCCAATCCCCACGTCTTAATTACATCGCCCTCAGTATAAATCATGAAACCCGGAGGATTCTCTCAGGAGAAACCCTCGCCCTTCACCCTAATGACAGGGTCAAAATACTCGATATATCCACAAACATCCCCTTTAATCTAAATATTCGTCTGTCAGCCGAAGGTCTTGACGTGAATGCGCTCCGTTACGAAGAGCTGA
>JAUWPC010000076.1 GCA_030611815.1 Desulfobacteraceae bacterium | reverse complement strand
AACTCGGCGGCCTCCCCTAACTCCTCCTCAATCCTCAAGAGCTGGTTGTACTTGCATATCCTCTCGGATCGACATAAAGACCCGGTCTTTATCTGTCCGGTTCCTGTTGCAACGGCCAGGTCGGCAATGAATGCATCCTCTGTTTCTCCTGATCTGTGTGAGATAACCGCATTCCACCCAGCCCTGTGTGTCATCTGCACCGCCTCAAGGGTTTCTGTCAGGGTCCCGATCTGGTTAAGTTTGATTAAGACCGCATTGGCCGATTTCTCCTTGATCCCCCTTGCAATACGCCGGGTGTTTGTGACGAAGAGGTCGTCACCCACAATCTGTATGCGATCTCCCAATTGCTCTGTCATCTTCTTCCAGTGCTTCCAGTCATTTTCATCCAGACCGTCTTCTATGGAAGAAATCGGATAACGATCCACCCAGTCTGCATAAAATTGAATCATCTCCTCACCGTTTCTGACCGATTGATCGGATTTTTTAAAGACATATTTACCTTTCTGATAAAACTCAGATGAGGCCGGATCCAACGCGAGAACCACGTCCTTGCCAGGCTTGTACCCTGCCGCCTTTATACCGGCCAAGATCATCTCAACGGCCGCCTCATCAGATTTCAGGTTCGGAGCAAAGCCCCCTTCATCGCCTACCGCCGTGGAAAACCCTTTCTCTTTTAAAACACCTGCCAAGGCATGGAAGACCTCCACACCGATCCTTAAAGCATCCTTAAAGGTCTTACCCCCAATCGGGATGATCATGAATTCCTGTAAATCCACATTATTTGCCGCATGAGCCCCGCCGTTCAGGATGTTCATCATAGGCATGGGGAGACGGCATGCATTGGTTCCCCCGATATACCGGTAGAGAGGCATAAAGAGAGAGTCGGCAGCGGCCCTTGCAACGGCTAAGGAAACCCCTAATATGGCATTGGCCCCCAACTTTCCCTTATTGCGGGTCCCGTCCAATTCAATAAGGGTCTTATCAATGAGCCGCTGATCCGTCGCGTCCATCTCGAGAAGCGCAGGCGCGATAAGGCCGTTTACATTCTTCACTGCCTGCTCAACTCCTTTTCCCCCGTAGCGCTTTTTCCTCTTGTCTCGCAATTCAACTGCCTCATATTTGCCGGTGGATGCACCGGAGGGCACGGCCGCTCTGCCAAAACTGCCATCGCTCAATCCTACGTCCACCTCCACAGTGGGATTACCTCGAGAGTCCAAGATCTCGCGCGCAATAATAACCTCTATTCTTTCCATAGTTTCCTCCTTCACACCTTTTTGGTGGTTAAGTGGTTGTCTTTTTTAGTTTAGTTCAACCCCGACATTGCAAAAGTCGAGGATGCCGCAGATCTTAGACATCGAGGGTAAGGCTTTCTCTCATTCCTCGCCAAGGGCTTCTAAGTCAGAAAGGTCTTTTAGCCTCCCAATGGCTCTTTTATTCCTACACATATTCTACCTTATGAGCGTTGAATAATTTTAACAGTTCTTTGAAGTCTTGCTGTACTTCCATGATACTGCCTTCTCAAATATTCTACGGTTGAAACGCGCTCTTCAGGAGATTTACTTAGCCAGAATTCTAAATCATCAATAATCGAATTATTTTCATCTAAATTCTTTTTTACGACAATCTTCTGTATCATTGGTGACTCCTAATGCAACTAACGCGGCAAGCGCTGGCGAAACAGCTCGCCCCTACAACAGTGCCCTGCACAAAAGGGCGAACAATCCTAAAACATTCCACGAATAGGGAGGTCTTCGTATCGAGACCTTTGAAAAACGTTCAATTTCGTTCAAGATCAAGGCGCATGAGGATTTTAACCACAGGAATATATTGAATATTTCGAGGATTAAAATCCGAATGCAACGCAGAGATTGGGCAGATAAGCGCAGACTTCGAAAGGGGGCATTTTTCAAAGGTCTCGTATCAGGCTCCCAAAAAGTAAGATGACCATGATGCCTGATACCCAAATCCTGGAGGTTTCTTAAAATGACACAAAAATGTGATGATATCAACAAGTTTTGGCAGAAATTCCAGAAGACAGTGATTGATTCCGGCGTTTCGGGGGCGATGGCAATCTATCATATCAAGTGGGCGAAGAAATTTGCAGCTTAACTAAGAAGAACGCCGTTTCTGATATTCATTAGGTGACCATTTGTCTGTTTCTCTTTTCTCTTAGTTCGCTCAGATTGTTGGGTGGAAATTCATAATCTGGCGGCGCAAGGGATATTGATCTTTGCAAAATTTCTTCGGCTTCCTCAAACTTTTGCCATTCCCCCCCACATAGCCGAGGTGTAGCACTGGAATTAACGAACGCAGATTGATATCTGATCGTATTGATAGCTCATTTTGTGCTTGCGGCCTTCCGAATCTCTAACCAGTCCTTTATGGCAAGGCCGGTTCCGAAATGCCAGGGACGGAGTTTTTCAGGCCTAATGAGCTTTATTTCGTCCAGTTCCTTACCAATGACTATTTCCCCCTCCGCCTTTACATGAAATGCCAATATCAATTGATTCATTTCTAAGAAGGAGTAGTAGCCCACAAACCTTTCAATCCTCCCTTTCAGACCCAGTTCCTCTTTGACTTCGCGAAGAACGCCCTCATCAGGGGTTTCCCCCCTTTCGAGAAAACCCGTGATAAGACCGAACATCTTTTCCGGCCACTCCTTGTTGCGAGCGAGGACAACGTTGCCGTCCACTTCTGTAATTGCGGCAACAACCGGTGTTGGGTTGTCCCAAAGCACATACTCGCATGTCTTTGATGTGCAGCTCAGACGTGGCTTTCCATCAATTTGAACGGTCACCAGTCCTTCCCCACACCATGGGCAGAATTTCATATCCATTTTTTTCCTCCTACTTCTATTTCGCGGTTACCGCACGCGCCTCTCTGCTTAAACCCGGAGTAACCGTTCATGTATCCACAGGTTATGGGTTACAACCATAGTTCTCGTTTATCAACAATGATGCTAATGCTTCAAATATACTCACCCATTTTCTTGAAGAAGTATGGAAAGGATTGCTTTGTATGTCAATAGGAAAATGAGCGTAAAAAATGAGGCATTGCGGTAACCTCAAAGTACGTCGAACATTCTCCTGAACACCCCTTGGGAGACTCAATTATACGCTTTACATTTTTGTTTCAAGCCGTTAACCTTTTTCCTCAATACCTGAAACAGGAGCATACCATGGCCAACAATCTTTATGTCACCTCCACTGAAGCAAGGAGCGGGAAATCAGCCATTAGCCTTGGGATAATGGAGATGTTGTTGAGAAAGATTGGTAGAGTCGCGTTTTTCCGTCCACTTGTTACGGCCATCGATGATCGCAATGAATCGATTAAGCTGATTTCCTCGCATTTCAACCTCAAAATCCCATACGATCAAATGTACGGCTTTACCATAAAAGAGGCGGGCGATCTGGTTTCACATAACAGAGAAACAGAACTGATTGATGGGATAATCAAGAAGTATAACAAGCTAAAAGAAAACTGCGATTTCATTTTGTGCGAAGGCACCGATTTTGAGAGTTCCACTCTCGCTTTTGAACTGGACATCAACGCGGAGATCAGCATGAATCTCTCCTGCCCGGTTCTATTAATTGCCAATGCATATCAGAAGACAGCGGATGCGATAGTCCAGTCGGTCGAGCTTTCTCACGAGTCCCTGATTGAAAAAGGTTGCCACGTCATTGCCACCATCGTTAACCGAACAGATCCAAAAGATCAACAAACCATTATAACGCTGCTGAAAGAGAGGGCCTTGACCGGTAAACAGTTAGTCTATGCCATCCCGAATGATGAGTCTCTTGCGAGACCCACGGTGGGTGAAATTGCTGAGATCTTAGATGCAGAGGTGTTATATGGAGAAGAACAGTTGAACCGGCACGTGTACAACTTCACGGTCGCGGCCATGCATCTCCAGAATTTCCTCACGAGAATAGAATATGGTTCGTTGATTATTACCCCTGGTGACAGGGCGGACGTGATCGTAGCCTGTCTCGCTGCCGTCTCTTCAACTTCCATGGAAAACATTTCGGGAATTGTATTGACGGGGGGCTTGAAACCGGAAAAGTCCATATGGGAATTGATCAAAGGCTTCCCCACGATGGTCCCTATTCTCAGCGTTAAGGAGGATACCTTCCCTACAGCGAACAATGTCAACAGGATTCATGCCGCCATCTCGCCGGATGACTGCCGAAAGATAACACGGGCCCTGGCTATTTTTGAAAAACATGTTGATGAGAACCAATTGGGGGAAGAGGTTGTTACAGCCCGGACCACCATCATTACACCAAAGATGTTCGAATATGAGTTAGTGCAAAAGGCCAGAGCAAACAAACAACACATCGTATTGCCCGAGGGTGAGGAAGAGAGAATCCTAAATGCCGCAGAGACATTGCTTCGTCGCGAGGCGGTGGATATCACTCTCCTTGGCAATAAAGATCTGATCCATAACAAGATCGCCCAATTAGGGCTGCAGATAGAAACCCTGAATGTTATTGATCCCCTGAAATCCGAGTTTTTTGATGAGTATTCACGAATCTATTATGATTTGAGGAAGAGCAAGGGGATCACAGAGGAAAACGCATCTGATGTCATGAGTGATAAAACCTATTTTGCAACCATGATGGTCTATAAAGGAGATGCCGATGGAATGGTCTCAGGGTCTGTTCACAGCACCGCATCTACGATCCGTCCTGCCCTTCAAATCATCAAGACAAAACCGGGCTTTTCTATTGTCTCAAGCGTATTTCTCATGTGCCTGAAGGACAGGGTGCTCGTGTACGGGGATTGTGCGGTGAATCCTGATCCGGATGCGAATCAATTAGCTGAAATCGCCCTTAGCTCAGCACAAACGGCACTTACCTTTGGCATCGATCCTGTTGTGGCAATGCTGTCCTACTCTACAGGGGAGTCGGGCAAGGGTGCGGATGTGGACAAAGTTCGTGAAGCAACTAAGATCGCAAGAGAGATGGCAGAGGAATCCTTTCCGGGCCTAAAAATCGAGGGGCCTATACAGTATGATGCGGCGGTTGACCCAGTGGTAGCCAGGACAAAGTTGCCTGAGAGCGACATTGCGGGGAAGGCCACAGTACTTATCTTTCCTGATCTCAATACCGGGAACAACACCTACAAGGCAGTCCAGAGGTCTGCCGGAGCAGTGGCCATCGGTCCTGTACTTCAGGGGCTGAAACACCCTGTAAACGACCTGAGTCGTGGATGCACAATAACGGACATTGTTAACACTGTTGCAATTACCGCGATTCAAGCGCAATCGGAGAAAGGTTAATTTTAAAACCGGAAAGGCTCATTATGATAATATTGGTCATCAACACGGGGAGTTCGTCCATCAAATACGAATTATTTGACATGACCGACCATAGGGTAATGGCTTCAGGCATGGCTGAAAAGATCGGTGAAGAGGAAAGCCTTATCGTTTACAAAAGAATCCTTTCAAATGGTGAATCAACAGAAAAAAGGGAAGCTGGTGTAATCGCTGACCATCGTGAGGGAATGAATCGTATCGTTGACCTGCTGGTTGATAAGGAACATGGAGCAGTTCGAGACAAAAACGAGATCGCGGCTGTTGGCCACCGGGTAGTCCATGGTGGAGAGGCCTTTCAGTCCACCACGATTATTGATGGAGAGGTGATAGCCGCCATTAAGAGAAACATTCCCTTAGCCCCTCTTCATAATCCCCCCAATTTAGTTGGGATTGAGGTCGCCAGATCGGTCTTTCCGGATGCCCTGCAGGTCGCTGTATTTGATACGGCCTTTCACCAGACGATCCCCATGAGGGCCTTTCTTTATGCCATCCCTTTTGAGTTATACGAAAAAGAAAGGGTGCGGCGATACGGTTTTCACGGCACCTCGCATGCCTATGTCGCTGAAAGGGCGGCAGAGTATTTAGGCCGGCCCTTAGGCGAATTGAACCTGATAACGATCCACTTGGGAAACGGGGCCAGTATGGCTGCCATAAAGAACGGAAAATGCGTGGATACAACCATGGGCATGACTCCCCTTGCGGGCCTGGTGATGGGAACCCGTTCGGGGGATGTGGATCCGGCGCTCCCTTTTTTCCTGGCAGATCACTTGGGGATGTCGCCAAAAGAGACTGACGCACTCTTGAATAGAGAGAGCGGGCTAAAGGGGATTTGCGGAACTAATGACATGCGGGAAGTTATTGAAAAAATGCACGCGGGTGACAGACGTGCGAAGATTGCCGTGGATCTCTACACATACAGGATAAAGAAGTATATCGGCGCGTATTTTGCGGCCCTGGAGATCCTGGATGCGGTGGTTTTTACGGCAGGGATAGGAGAGAATTCACCATTCATCCGTGAGCTGTGCTCCCGCGGCTTAGACAGACTCGGCATGGAGATCGATTTGGAGCGGAATAAGTTGACCGGAAGCGGAATCAGCGAAATCAGTTCTCAGAACAGTCAAGTCAAAATTTTGGTAATTCCGACAAATGAAGAGCTGAAAATCGCTCAGGAGACAAAAAAGGCGATTGAAAATTTTCTCAAATGATCTATCTTATCAGGGTTAGGGATACAGATTTCTTTAACAAATTTTGAAACCTTCTCTCTTCTTTTGATTCTATACCATCAATATCTAATCCGGATAAACCGGAAAAGTGCCTAAAGTTATAGTAACAACCAAGGAATATATGGTTTAAGGAGAACAAATGCCTATTTATGAATTCAAATGCAAAAAGTGTGGAACCACCTTTGAATCCCTCTGCTTTCGGAGCACCGGGGAAGATAAGGGCCCCTGCCCTTCCTGCGGCAGTGAAGAAAGCGAAAAACTGTTATCCACATTTTCATCTGTTTCTTCCGGTTCGGACCTGGGTCTGGGAAGCGGTTCGGCCTCAACATCGTGCGCATCGCACGGCGGTTTTTCGTGAGCTTGATCTGTGCAGCCGTGCGCTGTATTGATCAGGTCTGGAAGGAGCTGTGTATTGGAACAGGATGAAACTCAAAAAAGAGGTGGCGGCATGAGTATCTGGATCTTTGTTTTGATTATAGTGGGGTGGGTTGTGTTGCAGGCATACATCCTCCCCAAATTCGGAATTTCCACATGACTTAAAAACAGTTGTCAGGTAGACAACACACAGAAAAAAATAACCGACATCCAGCAAAAACGGTAGGGCAATCCTTTGCCCGCAAAGTGTAGTCCCTTCCCTTCCAAGAGCTAAAGCTTTAGACGAACTGACGGGCCTAACAGCCAGGAATTCTGTCTTATATCCCATTATTCCATTCCCTTTTGGGCTTTCATATCCTCTATGGCGCCTCCAATTTTCTCAAGAAGACCGAGGCCCTCATTCCGGCGCACTTTCATGCTTTCGTGATCGGCGATCCTGATAAGGTAGAGTTTTTTCATTTTTCTTAGGCCTGATAAATGGGTCTCGACCTTCCACGGAGAATCGATCGGAAGCAGGTCGTTGCTTAGGGAGAGGACTCCATAGTTCAGGCGAATGCCCTCAGAACTCACGGATACAACGCTGAAACCAAAAAAGGGGCTGTTGAAAAACCAAACGACTATAATCATCCAGACAAGAGAGGCAATCAGGTGTTTTGGCTTCCTCTTAACAAGAGCGTAAACCAAAAAAAATACCACCAGCCCTAAGACAAAGAGCATTATGGTATTTTGGATATAGAGAGATTTGATAACAAAAGTCTGTGTTGCCATAACCTAACCCGGATAAACCGGAAAAGTGCCTAAAGTTTGAAGTGCCTAAAATGCCTAAAGTTGAAGTCTGTTTTTTCACTTCTTGGCGTGATCGGGGTCTTCGCTTATCTGGACGTTCATCTTTTTCCACTACTGGCTTTAAAAGCATTATAAAAAATTCTTCTGCTTTTTGCACAAGACTCAATTGTTAACTGTATAGTTCATTATTTAGCACGAGAACTTAGACGGTGTCAATAATCACGGAACAATTGGTCACCTTTTCCTTGACAGATCAAAGGCTCTTTTGTTAGGTTACGCCTCGATTTCGACCCATGACAGGGTCTATTTTTTTATGATAGAAGATCTCTCTTAGCTAAACTCAATAGGGCCTGGGTTGAGTCCCGCCCACAAGCGGGATTGAGGATATCCGTAGACTTTAACCTTTGAACCTTGAACCCTGAACCTGGAACCGATCTGTGTAATAGGAGGAATTAGTTCCATGAAATCCTTAAAGCATCTCCTTGCCGTTATAAGTATCCTGATTATAGCATTAATGGCGTCCCCTGCCCTTTGCGGTCATGGCGCCAAGGGTGGCCCCCCAAAGGCGATCATCTCTGGCGGCGACACCGTCAACATCTCGGGCATTGTCCTTGACAGCCATAAAGAACCAATTGATCAAGCGGAAATCAAGGTTTTGCTCAACGGGAAAGAGGTTGACCGGGTAATCACCGCCCACAACGGCAAATATGTATCCCGTTTTCAATTGAAAAAAGGTGAGATCCAGTACTCCACTATCGAGGTAGAAGCCACCAAGGCCAGCTTCGCATCCCGGACCCTTGAATTCAAGGGGGCGGAACTGGCGCAAAAAGGGGATCATTATTATATCAGCGAGGATCTCAATCTGGACAGGGTCCTGGGACCTGCCTTTTGGATATCTACCATTGTCTTTATTTTGGCCTACGTGCTTATTGCCTTTGAATTACTTCACAGGACCGTAGCCGCCATGTTGGGCGGGGTCTTGATGCTGGTCATATCCTACACCATCGGCACCATTAATCCCGAGTATCATATCTTCTCCTTTGACAGCGCGATTAATTCCATTGACATGAACGTGGTTTTTCTCCTTATGGGAATGATGATCATCGTCGGAGTCTTGAAACATACAGGGGTGTTTCAGTGGTGTGCCTACATCTCCTACAAGTTAGCCAGGGGGAAGATCTTCCTCCTCACAGTTTACCTTATGATATTTACGGCAGTCTCCTCCGCATTCTTAGACAATGTAACCACCATGCTCCTGTTAACAGGGGTGGCCATTGAGATCGCCGTTTCACTCTCCATTAACCCGCTTCACCTCCTGATACCTCTCGTCCTTGCCTCTAACGTGGGGGGTACGGCCACCCTTATCGGCGACCCGCCCAATATCATGATCGGCTCTTACGCCGGCCTGACCTTCATGGATTTCGTGATCGCCCTTTCCCTTGTCTGTGGGGTGTGCATGGTGGTCCTCATTATTTTTACCAAATTGGTGTGGGGCAAGCACTATGCATCTGCCAAAGTAGAAAACGTGCAGGAATATATAAAGATCTTGAAAGAACAATACCCGATCACGGATCCAAGGCTTCTCACGTATGGGTTAGCTGTTTTGGGCTTTGTCGTATTCCTTTTCCTGAGCCATGGCTACTGGCATATGGAGGTCAGCGTGGCAGCGCTGGTGGGTGCGGCTATCCTCTTGACTATTGCAATCATAACGGAAAAGGTGAATCTGATCGAGTTAATCGAAAAGGACATTGAGTGGCCCACCCTGATGTTCTTCATCTTCCTTTTCATTATGGTCGGGGCAGTGGAGTCAAGCGGCCTGTTGGCCGTGATTGCAGACTGGATTCTGGACCTCTCAGCGGGTAATTTTGTGATAGCCTGCAGCCTGATCCTCTGGGTGGCTGCCATCATGTCTGCCTTTGTTGACAACATCCCCTTTACAGCCACCATGTTGCCTATTGTGGCCTATCTCAGTGGCGTGATTCCAGGTGCAGAAAACACCCTCTGGTGGGCTTTGGCGCTCGGGGCATGCTTTGGCGGGAACGGGACTATTATCGGGGCATCCGCAAATGTGGTAACCATGGGGATCGCAGAATCAAGGGGTTACAAGATCAGCTTTATCGGTTTCATGAAAACCGCCTTCCCATTCATGATAATCACGATCCTGATCGCCCATGCCTGGCTCTTTATTTTCAAGCCCCAATAGGGCGCTGATTTGGGGGAGATTCCCTATCTCATAATCTTAATCATAATAGTAATCTTACTCAAAACGATTATGATTAAGATTCTGAATCCAAAAACAAATTTAATCCTCTTTTTCGGGGGGAAGTTTTATCCTTTTGAAGACCAGGTCATTCATGCTCTGGGGTGTAACGACCCTCTGGGAGATTAGTTCTTTGATACCTGCCTTGAATGCATCCGGGTCATGAAACGGGTGAGTGCCCTCCACAACCTTGAGGTCCGGGTAATCCCTCTTTATGGTCTCCAAAAAGGCGTCCTTGAAGGGACACAACTGAATGAGACAGGAAGTCAGGTGGAGAGAATCAATACCATAATCAACCAGGGCCTGGACTTTTTGCCAGATGCGGTCTGATCCAACGGCCGTTGGGCAACCACCACAATGAATGACACCCACCAGATCCAAGGGTTCATCTTCAGGATAATCCTTGAACGAACCCGCTCTGCCGCGCAAATTCCCAAAACAGCCAACCATGACACAGTTCATCTCTTTTGTGGTGATGTCACATCCCAATATTCCTACCTTTGCCATACTTTTCCTCCATGGGGTTCGCGCAAACCCTCAGGTCAACCAGCGTTTCCTTCGTTTATAGAACTTTGCGTCCCGATAACTTCTTTTAGTGCCCATCTCAGTCAATCCAAGGTAAAACATCTTTATGTCCTCGTTTTCCCTAAGCTTGTCCACTGAGTCGTCTAAAACGATCTTGCCGTTTTCCATAACATAGCCGTGTTCTGCAATGGAAAGGGCTAAATGGGCGTTTTGCTCCACCAACAGAATGGTAATTTTCTGTTCTTCATTAAGCTGCTTAATGATCTTAAAGATCTCGGCCACCAAGATGGGGCTCAGCCCTAATGATGGCTCATCAAGCATCATCAGGCGGGTACGGGCCATGAGGGCCCTGCCGATAACTAACATCTGCTGCTCCCCGCCGGAGAGATATCCGGCTAAGGCATTTCGACGTGCCTTGAGAATTGGGAAGTAATGCAATACCATATCAAATCGTTCGCGGATTTCCTTACGATTACGACGGGTTCGGGTTGCGGCCATGAGGTTCTCATAGGCTGTCAGGTTTTCGAACACACACCGCCCCTCCATGACCTGGAAGATGCCTAAACGAACGATCTCTTCTGCTTCTTTGTCGTTTATGCGCTGGCCCATAAATTCTATGGCTCCGTTGGTAACCTCCCCTTCCTCTGCCTTAAGCAGTCCTGAGATGGCCTTTAGGGTGGTGGTCTTGCCTGCCCCATTTGCCCCTAAGACAGCGACAATCTGTCCCTCTTTCACCTCAAGGGACATCCCTTTTAAAACCAGGATGACGTCATCATATATGACTTCGATGTTGTTGACATTGAGCATGGTATATCTCTATTAAGGTCTCACGCAAACATGCAAAGGTTTTTGACTAAATTCATCCAAAAAGCTTTTTATCTCAACTTCGATCGTCGATCGTCAATCGTCAATCGTCAATCGTCAATCGTCAATCCATTCACCCTTTCCTGCAGGACGAACCGCTGCACCTTTCCCCCCGAAGTCTTGGGTAGTGCTTCGATAAAATCAACCCAGCGGGGGTACTTGTAGAGGGCAATTTTTTCCTTAACGAATTCCTTGATCTCGTTTTCTAATTGA
>JAUWPC010000323.1 GCA_030611815.1 Desulfobacteraceae bacterium | reverse complement strand
CCGTGTTTCACAAAAAGGGGGGCAATAAAATCCTTTACAGAAAGGGTGGTCTCCCTGACCATATCCCTTATCGTGCGGGTCCTTCTGAGCCTTCGCGGTCGTATTATCATCTGCACCATCTCCTTTGCCATCTTGTAGTTAACGAAAAAAGTGCCTAAAGTTTGAAGTGCCTAAAATGCCTAAAGTTAAGGAAGCCTGTCAATTTTATACACGGGATACACTGTTGGCCAAAACAAGATCATTTTCTTAGATTGGATCGCCGAAGGCGCACCACAACTTTAGGCACTTCAAACTCCAAACTTTGCGTACTTTAGGCGCTTCAAGATATCTCTTCATCGGTCAAATAGCAGGCAGGATCCGGCGCCCAGACATCCCCTGTAACCGCCTCTGCCCTCACCCTGAAATTGCCTCCGCAGACATCCAGCCAGCGACATCTCGCGCAGCGCCCCTTTACGTGCCCTTTTTTCTCCTTCAACTTTTTCATCAAGGGGTTGGAAAGATCCGACCATATCTCGCTGAAGGGTCTTTCAAGGACATTGCCAAAACTGAAATGCCGCCAGAATTGATCGGCATGAACAGAGCCATCCCAGCTAACACAGCCTATCCCCCTGCCCGAGCTGTTTCCCTCGTTCATCTTAAGGAGGGTCAAAACCTCTTCCGCCCTCGGATTGTTCTCCCCTAACATCCGAAGATAGATATAGGGTCCGTCGGCATGGTTATCCACCGTCAAGACCTCCTTTGCCATGCCGCGATCGTGCAGATCTTTGGTCCTGTCTATGATCAGATCGACCACTTCCCGGGTTTCCTCATGATCGAGGTCTTCGTCAATTAAATTTGAACCCCGTCCCACATAAACCAGATGGTAGAAGCAGACCCTCGGGATCCGGTATTCTTCGAGCAGGTCAAAAATACGTGGGACCTCGGCCGTGTTCATCCGGTTTATGGTAAACCTCAAACCAACCTTCAACCCCGCCTCCTGGCAATTCATAATCCCTGCCATGGCATCTTTAAAAGCCCCTTTCCTACCACGAAAGCGGTCATTTATCTCCTCCATCCCATCTAAACTGACACCCACGTAGGAAAGCCCTACCTCTTTCAACTCCCTGGCCTTATCTTTGTTGATCAAGGTCCCATTCGTTGAAATAACGGCCCGCATCCCCTTACTGACCGCATAGTTTGCAAGCTCTACGAGATCGGGTCTCATAAGGGGCTCTCCCCCTGAAAAGAGAACCACGGGCACACCAAAGGCTTCCATATCGTCAATCAGGCTCAGGCCCTGCTCATGGTTCAACTCCTTTTCATATGTGCGATCAACAGCCCGTGCATAACAATGGACGCACTTGAGATTACAGGCCCTTGTGACGTTCCAGACCACCACAGGTTTCTTATCTTCGGAAAACTGGAGAAGATGAGAAGGCAAGTCTTTTGATTGTCTACCGTAGCGGAGGGCATCAGACGGTTCCACGGTGCCACAATAAAGTTTGGATATCCCTATCATTCATTGTCTCCCATATCTATCTGGATACTGGATGCTGGATTCTGGATGCTGGATGAACTCGCAACCCGTAACCTGTAACTTGGCGCCCTTGGCCCTTCAATCAACAATCATCAATCGACAATCATCAATCCAAAAGCCCGTAACTCGCAACCTGCAACCCGGAACCCGCAACACTGAATTCTCTGCACATTTCCTACATAAATCATACCAGACCACTAACCAAAACCGCAAGCCTTTTCACCGCGATTGCAGCTCCTGAAAATCAGAACTTGCATTTTCGAGCAGTTAGGTGTAGGTTTTTTTCATGCATTATCTCTTGGGCAAGAATCTATATGGGGGTAGCGGTATGAAAAGAAATCTGAAATGGTTTGTATGTCTGACGGTGGTTATGGGCCTCCTTGCGTCTCCGTTGTTCATGGCAACGCCTGCTTCTGCGGACAAGCTCTCAAAGGCGATCGAGCAGGGCATAAACGATGGAAAGATCGACAAGGGTGCAGAACCCGGCTTCTTGGGCATCCCAGGGGCACCAAAAGTCAATTATATCCTCGGGTTCCTGTGGGCCATATGGGTCGGGTGGATCTTTTCCACTGTTGGGGCATTTGGCGGTATCATGGCCGGTGTGGGGCATATCACCATTTTCGGCCTCGGCGACTATGCCAAGGACTTCGGCAAAGGCTATCCCATGAACAAGCTTGTTACTGACTCCATCCGGGTCTCGAACCAGTGGCTTGTGGGGCTGAGCGGCTTGATCTCAAGCACCAATTACTATCGTATGGGCAGGCTTGTTGCCCCCTTAGGAATGTGCCTTGCCATAGGAGGTGTGGGCGGTTCCTGGCTCATCCCTAATCTGACCGCAGGGAAGATCAGCTTTAAGGCCTATATCGGCTATTTCGGTATCGCAGTTCTTGCTCTCGGCATCATCCTCTTCCGCGAGACCACAAAGGGAGGGCAGGCCAAGAGGAAAAAGGCAAAAGAAGCCGCGGCCGCCTTTGAAAAAGAGGCCAAAAAGGGGGAAGAAACGAACCAGGGCGTCAAGGTTCTCCAGGGGAGCTGGACCCTCATGTTTATCGCCCTCGCTGTTGTGGTGGCAAGCGCCCTGTGGGCCAACTTGGCCGGCACGGCAACGTGGGTGGCCTATATCCTGGCTCTCACCGGCTGGGTACTGACATTCTTTGTAGGTACGATCCGTTTCAGCTTTTTCGGGGTTGAATTCAAATTCAAGGCCTACATCCCGATGCTTGGGGGCATCTTTATCGCAGCCCTGGCATCATTCCTCGGGGTGGGTGGCGGCTTCCTCTATGTACCCTTCTTGACCTCAGTGGCAGGTCTCCCCATGTTTTTAGTGGCAGGCACCAGCGGCCTGGTAGTCTTGGTGGGGATGATCGTTTCTATTTTCAGTTATATGGTGGGAAAAGGCGTGCCTGTTCAATGGGGTTTTATCGGCGCCGAACTGGTCGGTATTTTTATCGGGTCTATGATCGGGCCACGTACCTCCAAATATATTCCGGACATCTGGCTAAAGAGGATCTTTGTTGTCCTCGCCTTCTACGTCGGCATCCGTTACATCACCAAGGGTTTCTTAGGCTACAGCATAGTCCCGCCTTTCTAATCTATTGATTTTCTCCGGGGGACGCACCCGGTTCGCAACTGGGAGCGTCCCTTTAAAAGGCAGTAACCGTTCACGGGTTCAAGGTTCAAAGGTTGAGGGTTCGCCGAAAATTTGAACCTATCAACCCCTACAAAAGGCCTCACCAGGATGGATTTTGTTTCAGGATTTGTGGAGGCTATCGATTATTTCCTGATCGCTCCTTACCGCTGGCCAGGAGACCCTGTGATCGGCTGGTGGACGGGCACCACTATTCTGGCAGTATGGGCCGCTCTCTTAGGTAAACTGACCATCGCCTTAGTCTTTAGGGTCAATCGCTCGTACATTAAAGAGACGGTCGGAGAAATGGCCCAGCGCCACAGCCAGTCAATGAACGCCCTGAAGGCTGGTGACAGGGCGGCCTACAAGGCCATTAACAGATTGGCAAATGAGGCCTTTGGCAAGAGTTTCTTCCTTCAGGTGGCGATGGCCTCAGCCTCGCTATGGCCTGTTCCGTGCGCCTTAGGATGGCTCGAGATCCGATTCTCTTCTATCCGGTTCCCCCTCCTCTTTGACCTGCCGTTAATCGGCGACAGTGTGGGCTATCCATTTATCTTCATCCCACTATATATCTTAGCAAGGATCATTTTAGGAAAGATAAAGATTCGCAAGGCGCATAGCGATTAGCGGGAAGCACCACCCTCCCCGCCTCT
>JAUWPC010000082.1 GCA_030611815.1 Desulfobacteraceae bacterium | reverse complement strand
GCCTAAAATAATCCCAGCCAGACCAGAGAGTCAAGATCAATGCCCCCCACAAAAAGACCATGCCCACCACGTGGGTATTGATGCCCAAATAAACATAATGGAGACAGAGCCCCGCTAAGGCAACAGACTGAAGAATGGTCTTATATTTCCCCAAGGCGCTTGCCTGTATAACAATCCCCTCACCGATAGCTATGCCCCGCAACCCGGTCAGAGCAATTTCCCGGGCGATGATTACAATCACTATCCAAACGGGAATGCGGTCAAGCGGAATAAGCATGATCATAGTCAGGGAAACCAAGAGCTTATCTACTAATGGATCGAGGAGTTTCCCTAATACGGTTACGGTGCCATATTTTCTGGCAAAAAATCCATCTAAAATGTCGGTGACTGAGGCTAAGACGAAAAACAATGCCGCCAAGAAACTGCCCCACCTGCCTGGAAAGGAGAGACATATCAACACAATCGGGATGGAAACTAATCTGGCAAAGGTTAATGTGTTCGGGAGATTTAATAGGGTTTTTTCACGGTCTGTTTTCATATAGCCTTCAAGAAAATATTCTTGGTTTCTTGGACAGGTACTCTTGTGTTTTTCAATCACTTTTCAATCAATAATCATAAATCAACAATCATAAATCCTATAGGTTTATTCATCAACCAAGGGGGTATCTTTGGGTATGGGGTCGCTTAGGTGATCCTGGAGAAAATCTATCTTGTCGGCTGTTGATTTTCTCTTGTCAACGAAGATGTGGTAGTCCCCTTTTATAGAACAGATTCCTCCCTTTAGTTTCAATCCTGCCGCTTCAAGCCGATCATAATGAACTTGGATTCCTCTCTTGGATGCCGTATCCTCAAGTTCAGCCAAACGGTTTTGAAGAGCAGGAGAGGGGGATTTTCCTCTTTTTTTCGATTTCATGGCAATCTTCTGATTCTTAGGCTATTGACGAAGTTGAGTATCATAAAGTATAGATCCCTTTAAATCAAGTCTGGGACAAACAGATTTTTCGTAGGCGTTCACGGGTTTAAAGGTTAAGGGATGAGATAGCTTTCCAATAGCGAATTATTATCTGCGGTGAAACGCCTCACCGAACAGGTGGAAATTTCTTGGGAATGAAGAAAGGAGATAGATTTGTCGTCACATTTCGAATCGATTGATCAGGTTTACTCTACTATTAGCCGGACCCCTTCCGGAGCAATAAACTGAAAAAAACCCTTTTCAAACCCCTCTTTTTCAGTGAAACCCCCGAGCTTGAAGACGGTAATGCTTCCCAATTGATTGTGTATTCGGACTGTCTGGATTTCATACTTTTTTGTGACTGTCAGGTTGATTTTGTTAATCTCCTGCCAGGGTGGGTCGGGAATGAGTTCAATCTCATATTCTCCTGACTTGTTCCGGCCCTGCAATAATACCTGAAAGCTGTTCTCCACCTGGGAAAGACCGCGGAATATGTCACTTAACAGTCGCAATTCCTTTCCAAAATCTTTAGCAGGATATCTGTATGCGCATTTCTTGTCGGGAATGTACCACCACAGGGTGTCATTGTTGGCGATGATGGTTTCGGCCTTTGGCTTTTTCTGCTCTAATCTGAGTAAATAGGGATACTTGAAGTAGATTGTGCCGGTGGCCATATCTCCACCGACCTGTTCTCCTAACATGCTCATGGACCGTGTGATGACCTCACGGCTGTAGGGGACGGAAAGACCTGAAAGGTGGCCATAGTTTTTTTGGATCCCTTCTAAGATATTGACTAAGCTCTCGTCGGCCATTGCAAGGCCATTGAAGAGAAATACTAAAATCGGTAAAATTATTAAACGCTTCACCATATCAGTGAACCTTTCTGCCGTAAACATCTCGTGGCCGGACCCCATCCGAAGGGCCTACGATCCCTTGTGTTTCCATTACTTCAATCATCCTGGCCGCCCGGTTGTATCCTACTCTCAATTTCCTCTGCAACATGGAGATGGAGGCCTGTCCTGTCCTGGATACAAGCTCAATGGCATCTTCGTATTTTTCATCTAACTCCAGGTCTTCCTCTTTGCTCTCCTCATTCTTGGCAATATGTGAAAGAATCGTTGCGTCATAATCCGGTTTTCTCTGCGTCCTCAGGAAATCTGTAACACCCTTTACCTCTTCTTCAGAGACATACGCCCCATGAATCCTCATGATACGGCCTACACCGGGTGGCATAAAGAGCATATCGCCGTCTCCTAAGAGATGTTCCGCGCCATTGGTGTCCAAAATGGTCCTGGAGTCCACTTTGGAGGAGACCTGGAAAGAGAGCCGGGTAGGGAAGTTGGCCTTTATAATACCTGTGAGAACATTGACTGAAGGACGTTGTGTGGCGATGATCAGGTGGATGCCGGCCGCACGGGCCATCTGGGCCAGACGCGTGATTGATTCTTCAACTTCTTTGGATGAAAGCATCATCAGATCTGCTAATTCATCAATGATGATGATTATGTAGGGAAGAGTCTTGTCGACCCCTCTTGAAGTGTCCTCTGGAGCGGTTTTTGTATCTTTGACAATTTTTCGGTTGTAGGTTTCGATATTTCTGACCCCCCTGTCAGACAAAAGCATATAACGTCTCTCCATCTCCTCAACCGCCCATCTGAGGGCCTTGGTCGCATCCTTAGCCTGGGTTACAACCGGGTGAAGCAAATGAGGTATGTCGTGGTATATGGAGAGTTCAATCCTTTTGGGGTCGACCAGGAGTAACCTGACCATCTCCGGGGAGACCTTGAACAGAAGGCTTTCGATCATGGTGTTAATGGAGACACTTTTCCCTGTTCCAGTGGCCCCGGCTACTAATAGATGAGGCATTTTTGTGAGGTCTGTAACCACTGCTGCACCGGTTATATCCTTACCCAAGGCGATCGGCAGCCTGTGCTTGGAATTCTTATAAGCTGCGCTTGAGAGGATCTCCTTTAGGTAGACCACTTCCCTCTGGTTATTAGGGATTTCAATCCCGATTGCTGCCTTTCCAGGTATCGGCGCTACAATTCGGATGCTTTGAGCCCTGAGGGTCAGGGCAAGGTCATCGGAGAGGTTTGCCACCTTGCTTATCTTGATTCCAGGAGCGGGTTTGTACTCGTACATGGTAATTACGGGCCCTGGGAGTATCTCAACAACCTCTCCTTCTACTCCGAAGTCTGAAAGCTTTTTCTCAAGACGACGGGCACTCATTTCGAGACTGTCACGCTGGATCTTGATATTTTTTCTCTCAGGGGGGTCTCTCAAAAGATCTAAAGAAGGAAGCTTGAATTCCCCTGCAACGTTCATAAAGGGGAACTCTTCCTGCTGGGGCGTTTTTTCTGATTCTGATTTTGATTTAACAATGGTGACCTTTGGCCTTGATTTAATCTTATGGTACGCCATCATGGTCTTTCGGGTTCTTTTCCTACGCTCCTTTATTTTTGTCACCATGTCCCTGAATCGTTTCAGCAAGCCAAGGATCCAGAGACCTAACCTTGAAAAGATTCGCCCTAAGGAGAGGTGGGTTACCACCATAAGAGAAATGATAAAGACGGTTACGAGTAGGAGATAGGCCCCGAAATGATTGAGGACCTTTTCTGTCAATCCGGCTAAATGGAGGCCCACCAGTCCACCGGCAGTTATCTTTCCTCCACGAAAACCGAGTTCGCCGGCAAACTGGAGATTCAGGATTGCTGAAAAGGAGGCGAGCATGGCGATGGTCGCAATGATGCTCATTAGAGGGGATGAGAGGGGTTTTCCCCGGAACGAAATGAAGGAGATGGCCAGGAGTATGGCTGCTAACCAGAATGCTGAAAATCCGAGGAGGTCAAAGAGTGCGCCAGCCAGATGAGCGCCCACTGTGCCGAAAAGATTGTGGGCCTTACCCACAGGTCCTGTCACATTCCAGAAGAGCCTGTCGTTAGGGTAATATGAGAAGAGGCTTCCAGCAAGGATGATCGCTATCAGCAAAAAGAGAAGCCCTAATATCTCTTTCCTCAAAGGGTGCGCTGGTTTGTCCTGTTTATTCTTGGCAGTTGATTTGCGGCTTAATTCTTTTTTTCTCTTTTTCATAACGTTTTTCCTCTCACAGAGCCAAGAGATCACAGAGCTTTTTTGTAGTTCCCTGTGCACTCTGTGTACTCTGTGAGAGGCTTAATGGCCAAAATCATGACCTTGTTTAAACTGCAATGATGGCCGGTATTATCAGAGGGCTTCTCTCTATAACCTTATAAAAAAAGCGTTTCAGCCTTCTCCTTATTTCCGACTCGACCTTGGCGCAATCAACGGGCGAAGGCCGTTCAAGCTCGTCAAGCACCTCTAACACAATACATTCCGCGTCCTCAAGGATAAATTGACCCTGATTCTCAAATACAAAGCCCCGCGAGATGATTTCAGGTCCGTAGATGGTTTCTCCCGTCTCTTCATCGACAATTAACAGGATTACAACCATGCCGTGTCCGCCAAGTTTTCTCCTGTCCCTCAGAACTGTTTCCCCGATATCGCCGACCCCTTTGCCATCCACGAGAATCCTCCCAAAGGGAACAGGCTTTTCCAATTGCATTTGGAGATTTTCAAAACAGATGACGTCTCCATCTTCCGCGATCAGGATACGGTCATCAGCCATTCCCATTTCCGAGGCAATCTGAGCGTGCTTCACGAGGTGTCTGTATTCACCGTGGATCGGCACAAAATACCGCGGCTTAACAAGGCTCAGCATGAGTTTTAATTCCTCCCTCCTGGCGTGCCCGGAGGTATGAATATCAGAGACTTTTTCATAGACAACATCAGCTCCCAAGCGATAGAGCCTGTTTATGACTGAGGTGATGGCCTTTTCATTGCCCGGTATGAACCGGGATGAAAGGATTATGGTATCCCCACTCTTTATCTGTATCCCTTTGTGTTTGCCCTGAGCCATACGGGTCAGAGCGGACATAGGTTCCCCCTGGCTTCCAGTAGTGATAATGAGGATGTTTTGATCTGGAAATTGTTTAATCTGCCTTTCGCTGATTTCACTATCTTCAGGTATATTAATAAATCCCTGTTCCTTGGCAATCCCCACGTTCGTGATCATGCTTTTCCCGTTAAAAACTATCTTGCGGCCGAACTTTGCAGCCAAGGATATCACCTGCTGGATGCGGGTAATATTAGATGCAAAACTCGCAACCACCAGTCTTCCCCGGCAGGTCTGGAACAGGTCCTCTAAAGTTTTTCTGACATCTTTTTCGCTGAGAGTGTACCCCTCCTTCTCCGCATTGGTTGAATCAGAGAAGAACGCCAGGACTCCCTTTGCTCCGAAATGGGCAAAACGGATCAGATCAGTAAACTGGGAGTCCACCGGTGTGGGATCGATCCTGAAATCACCCGAGTGTAAAAGGATGCCTTCGGGTGTGTCTATGGCAAGACCTACCCCGTCAACGATGCTGTGGTTTACACTGATGTACTCTATGTTGAAAGGTCCGAGACGGGTGATATCTCCCGCCCTTATTTCACGAAGTTCGGCCTTCTCGGGCAAATGATGTTCCTTAAGTTTTGCCCTTAAGAGCCCTAAAGTGAAGCTGGTTCCGAATACAGGAACCGGGAATTCTTTGAGAAAAAAGGGGATGGCGCCTATATGATCTTCATGACCATGGGTCAGGATAATTGCCCTTATTTTTTCTTTGTTTTCCCTGATATATGTAAAATCAGGAATTACCAGGTCAATACCAGGCATATAATCATTCGGGAACATGAGACCTGCGTCTACAATCAAGAGGTCAGGGCCATGTTCTATTACCATCATATTAAGCCCGATCTCTCCCAATCCTCCGAGAGGTATTACTTTCAGCATCTTTTCTCCTTGTGTATTGGGCCTCCAAAGGACGCGATGAGACATTCTAATGATGGGGTTGGAGCAGTATCGCAATTATTCTTTTGAAAAAACAAGAGTTTAACTGTTTAGAGAACTTCAGTCAATAGAGAATGCGTCTTTTCTAATTCCTCTCTCACGCAAAGGCTCTAAGTCGCGAAGGTTTATCCCTATTTCAAATGCCTTTGACTTGCCTCCTTTCATTGTGCTATGAAAGAAATCAATAGACACATTGAAGGTTTTTAGGGCGCTAAATGAGATAATGAGAAAAAAGGAGAATAGAAAATGGCTGGGGTAAATAAGATCATACTAATTGGAAATTTGGAAGCTGACCCAGAAGTGCGATATACGCCCAGCGGTACTGCTGTGGCCAATTTCAACATGGCTACCTCAGAGCAGTGGACCGATCGGGAAGGTGAAAAGCAAAGTCGAAAAGGATGGCATCGGATTGTGGCATGGAGACGACTTGGGGAGATTTGCGGGGAATATCTGCGAAAGGGCAGTCAGTGTTTTATAGAAGGGCGGCTACAAACGAGATCATGGGAGGACCAGGATGGCAACAAGCGATGGACCACTGAGGTAATAGCACAAAATATGCAGATGTTAGGTTCGGCGGACAGGGGTCAAAGCGAGCAATTTTCGGATGGGCCTGATTCCACACAAGACGCAACCCCGCAGGGGGGGGTCAACAAAGTTATCTTACTTGGAAGATTGGGCAGTGATCCAGAGGTCAAGCAGATACCCAGCGGCAGTACGGTGGCTAATTTCAGTATTGCCACTTCGGAAGAATGGAAAGATAAGAACAGTGGTGAAAAACAAGAACGTACCGAATGGCATCGAATTGTGGCGTGGGATAAACTTGGCGAGATGTGCGGCCAGTCCCTTCACAAGGGTAGTCAAGTCTATATTGAAGGAAGGGTGCAGACAAGGTCATGGGAAGGCCAGGACGGCAACAAGCGGTGGACCACTGAAATAGTTGCTCAGATGGTGCGTGTTTTAGGCGCTGCAGGGAAGGGGGGAAGGGCAGAGTCGACAGAGGAAAGGTTCCCCACAGAAGAGCCGATAAACGTTCCAGAGGACGATATTCCGTTTTAGGGTGAACAGAAGTTGCCCTGTCTGTCACTCAAGCGGGCAGGGCGCATTTGTTTATGTCTCACTCTCCGTTTTTTTGTCGTCCTCGCCGGGAGCTGGGATTTCATCCTTAGGCTCATTAGTCGCCCTTTTGAAATTCTTAATCCCCTTGCCTATTCCACTCCCTATTTCGGGCAGTTTGCCTGCCCCGAAAATAATCAGGATGATGATCAGAATAATGATCAATTCCGGCATACCTATACCAAACATGGCGCTACCTCCGCTTCAGGAAACACAAATCCAAAAATTTAAGAGTGTTCAGTTTCTGGAAGTGATTCATTGGCTTAATCTGTCAACTGTTTGAAGTCAAAAGAGTTTCTGAATTTGCTAATCGAACGCTGGTAATCGAGCCAACGTGCCCAGAGTTCTATCCATTCGTCGTTGTGCCAGAAGATATCAGGCCCGCTTCGACCCTCTTTCGATATTTTTTGGAAGGCCTCAAATTCGGATCGGCAGCTCTCACACAGGGTGGACTCGATAGAGGCCGTTGGCGGCGGACTCGATGATTCAGCCTCCGTTTTGTGGCGACCGCACATGGCGCATTTGAAATGACATGCAGAGCATTGCAAAACCCTCTGCACAGCTTCAAATTTATCGCGATATGCCTCAACCTGCTCTTTACGTCGCTTATCCTCAAGCCGGGCCGTAATACTCAGTACTTTTTCCATGGGATTATAGCTCCATTTTTAATTGGGAACTATTTAGTGTCGATCCATAAATGGCTATTTTCCGTCCCGCATCGGCGGGACGTCAGACTCAAATTTTGATCCTCGAAATACTCCGATGTATTCCTGTGGTTAAAATTTTCGTCTTCCTTGATCTTGCAAAAACTATCTCATTTCTGGATGGACACTATTTAAATAATAACACCGTGGAAAGCCCGAGTCAAGACAGGTCCCTGCGATATCAACTTTTTTCCATAACTTTTTGAACGGTTTCCCCAAGGGTGCCGAGATTTAAGGCCACTCTGATTCCGGCGGCCTGAAGGGCGTTTATCTTGTCTTCTGCCTTTCCCTGACCGCCCGAGATTATGGCGCCCGCATGTCCCATCCGCCGCCCCGGAGGGGCAGTTTGGCCTGCGATAAAGGCAATAACCGGCTTATTAAATTCTTCACGAATATAATCGGCGGCTTCTTCCTCGGCAGTGCCGCCTATTTCTCCAATAAGAACAACCCCTTCCGTTTCAGGGTCTTCTTTGAACCTTTTCAGGTGGTCGATAAAGGTTGTTCCTATAAGGGGATCTCCACCGATACCGATGCATGTGGATTGTCCAAGTCCGGTCCCGGTCAATTGATAAACCACCTCGTAAGTCAGGGTGCCGCTCCTCGATATAACCGCCATTGGACCAGGTTTGTGTATTGGACCAGGCATTATCCCCACCTTGGTCTTTCCTGGTGAGATGATGCCAGGACAGTTGGGTCCTATGAGGACGGACTTTTCGTTCTTCAGCAAGCTGGCCACTTTGACCATGTCAAGCACTGGAATCCCTTCTGTGATGCACACGATGACCTCAAGCCCTGCTGAAGCCGAGTCTATGATGGCATCTGCCGCAAATGGGGGGGGAACAAAAATACACGAAACATTTACCCCCTCCTCCTCTACAGCCTGTTTGATTGTATTGAAGACAGGCACTCCTTCAACCTCGCGGCCGCCTTTCCCAGGTGTCACTCCTGCGGCTACCACTGTGCCGTATTCAAGCATCTGCTTTGTATGAAAGGCGCCTTCCCGGCCTGTGATGCCCTGGACAACGACCCTCGTGCGCTCATCTACTAATATGCTCATGATATATAGCCTTCCCGGAAAAACTATGGATTCTTAGATTGTTAAGATATAAATATAATTTAGGGATTAAGGGATTGAGTAATTAGATTAAAAAGATTGTCTTCAATTCCTCAATCCCTCAATTCGCAATTCCTCAATTTCTATCAAGAGACCTGTTTTGAAACCAAATCGGCTGCTTCGCCCAGATCCCTCGCCACTAAGAATTTCAAATCGGAGTTTCTGAGAATCTCTCTTCCTTCTTTCACATTTGTCCCCTCTAATCTCACGATCAGGGGTACCCGGATACTTGTCTTTTTTGCCGCTGCAACCACCCCTCTTGCCAGGACGTCACACCTCAGTATACCACCAAAGATATTGATCAGGATAGCCTTGACTCTCCTGTCCTTAAGAATTATTTCAACACCTTTGGTGATCATGTCTTCGGATGCCCCGCCGCCGACATCGAGGAAATTTGCAGGTTCTGCTCCAGCCATTTTGATGACATCCATGGTGGCCATCGCAAGCCCCGCGCCATTTACCATTGCGCCGATATTCCCATCTAAGCGGATATAATTTAGATGATATTTTTCCGCCATCAATTCCAGGGGGTCCTTCTCCCTTGGGTCATCAAGGAGCAGGAGTTCTTTTTGCCTGAAAAGGGCGTTATCATCAATATCGACCTTGGCGTCTAATGCAAAAACCTTACGATCCTTTGTCAGTACAAGGGGATTGATCTCCACGAGGGTACAGTCAAGGGTCATGAAGATCTTATATACGTTGGCCATGACAGACATCAGAGCGCTGAGAGCGCCGACAGGGGGCGGAGGTTCTTGGCTGTAAAGAAGGTTCCGTGCATTATGCATCATCCATCCGACTGCAGGATCAATATGTTCTTTTAGAATAAGCTCAGAAGACCTGGCGGCCACCTCTTCTATTTCCATGCCGCCTGCCTGGCTGAAGATCATAGTGGGGCACGCGGTTGACCTGTCAACGATCATGCTGAGATAGTATTCGCGGTTGATCTCGATCCCTTCCTCGATGAGGACTTGATTGACAGTGACGCCTTCAGGTCCGGTTTGCGGGGTCACCAGGTGTTTGCCTAAGAGCGACTCTGTGGCCGTCACAACTTCATAGGGATAATGGACGACTTTTACACCGCCTCCCTTCCCTCTACCGCCAGCATGGACCTGGGCCTTAACTACCCATGGGGGGCCACTGATTATTTGTGTGGCTCTGGTAGCCTGGTCGACAGCAGTAACAACCTGGCCGTTGGGAACCGGTATTCCCGATTTCCCAAAAATATCTTTGGCCTGATATTCATGTAATTTCATTTCAACGCTCCATTGTCAGATTGCGGCTGTTGGCGAGCAAGCATAATTAGTGCCTGAACGAAAAATCCTAGTTTTCGTTCGGACACTAAATAGAAAAAATTTGTTGCCATAATTGCGAAGGGCAATTAACAAAGGTATTTATTCTCCTTTAAACCGATTGTCAAGAAAAGTAAATCTGATCTCTTGTAAAAGGCAAAAAAACACGATTCAGATGATTCGCAGTTTCTGAATCCTTAAACGGGCCTCCCATTAGAGCGTCCTGTCAGAGTTCACCGTCATGGCAAAGGTGTATCCGGAATGACCGTGAAAAATCCAAGCTTGTAAAATGAATGATTTCCGTGTAGAATCCTTTTAAGGGTTCACAGGTCAGGTTTCCCGCTGAAAGCGGAATTCCCCGCCCACCGGAATTTTCGAAGGGGTTGAGAGGTTAAGGGATGAGATAGCTTTCCTATTTCATAATCTTAATCATAATCCTAATCTTACTCAACACGATTATGATTAAGAGTACGATTAAGATTATGATGAGCCCGTAAGAAGTCCTTGTTTATGGGCAATTGCGAATTATTGCCATTAGTTAACTTTAGGAGGATTACTTTGAACCCGTGAACGGTTAAGAGATTTTTTATTACCGCAGCAGGGGGAGCAGGTGGAATAGGTTGTCCCCGGCAAAAAGGTGGGCTAAGTAAAACATCGGGCCGATCAGTATCCGGCCTATAATCCCGGTATGGGCGAAATTGTCAAGCAGTATGATCCCGATTAGAATGAACGGCCCGTACCGTCCAAAAGCCCGGTACTTTTGTGCTGCGACAGGCGGAAGGATGTTTTCCAGGACGTGTGAGCCGTCAAGAGGGGGAAGGGGGAGCAGGTTGAAGATGCCAAGCCCAATGTTCATGAGTATCAGCCAAAGCAATGCCTGCAGGTAAATCTCAAAAGGGAGAACAAGGAAGCGGATGAATAGTCCGGCCAAAAAAGCCACACATATATTGGCGAGAGGGCCAGCTAATGACATGATGATGATATCTCTCCGGGTGTTCTTGAAATATCTGATATCCACAGGCACAGGCTTGGCCCATCCGAAGTTGAAGATAAAAAGACAGATTGCCCCTAAAGGATCAATATGGGGCAGAGGGTTGAGGCTAAGTCTGCCCATCTGCTTTGCCGTAGGGTCTCCCAACCAGAGCGCTACCCTGCCGTGGGCATACTCATGAATGGTAATTGCGAAAAGCAAAACAGGTATTTTGACGATCCACTGGGTAATATCAAAGGACATAAGCGAATTCTCTCTGTGATTTCAAATCTAATAGGGTTACATATCAATAAACGTGGAATAGGGCAAGGGAGAAAGTTCAAAGTGCCTAAAGTGA
>JAUWPC010000059.1 GCA_030611815.1 Desulfobacteraceae bacterium | reverse complement strand
CTGTGAGTGCAGGGAGGGTATCGGGAACCCCGAGTTTAGCGAGATTATATGTTCCGGATGCAGTTATCAGGAATTTACTGAGAAATATTCCGACCCAAAGGATTTCGTCATTGACCAGTGGTGCGCCCAAAATATCTACCAGGCCGCGGACCATGCAGGGCCGATATACGTTTACTCCCCCGCGCTTTCAAATGATGATTTGAAGAGCATGGGAATGATCAAGATCGACGACGTGCAGGAGACCGTGAACGATCTGATTAGAACCAATCCCAACACGATCGTCGTTCCTGACGGGCCATACGTGGTCGGAATGGTTGAGTGAGGATTAGATGGGCGGTATCATGTCTAAAGCCAAACTCATATCTGTTCAGGCCATGGGGGGCCAACCTCCAACCTCATGACGCAAGGATAGGACCCATGCTGATTATTGCAGAAAGAATAAATTCCTCTCGCAAATATATTGCGCAGGCCATTTCGTCGAGGAATAAGGCATTTGTCGAGAGCGAGGCTAAAGCCCAGGCCGAGGCCGGTGCGGATTATATTGACGTCAATGCCGGGACATTTGTTGGGGAAGAGGCAGAACACCTCAAATGGGTTGTTGAGGTGGTGCAAGGGGTCACAGACCTTCCCCTCTGCGTTGACAGCCCTGATCCTGAAGTCATCAAGGCAATGCTGCCTCTCGTACATAAGACCCCCATGATCAATTCAATAACCCTGGAACCAACACGTTTGGAAGGCATTTTACCTCTGGTGGCCGAGCATAAAGCCAAGGTCATTGGCCTGTGCCAGTCGGAAGATACGATGGCTGAGACAGCGGAAGAGAAGGTGCGATTGGCCTATGAACTGGTAAAGGAAGTTACTGAAGCAGGTATCCCTTTAGATGACCTTTACATTGATCCTTTGGTATATCCTGTGGCCACAAATCCCCAATCAGCGCTTGCCACCATGGAAGCAATTGAAAGGATCATGAAGGAATTCCCCGGCGTTCATACCACCTGTGGTTTGACAAATGTCTCCTATGGGGTCCCAAACAGAAAACTGGTAAATCGAGCTTTTCTCACGGCAGCCATATCCCGTGGTTTGGACTCCGCCATACTTGACCCCACTGACAAACAGCTCTACGGCGCTTTGAAGGCATCGTTAATAGTAGTTGGCAGAGATGAATATTGCATGGAATATATTAGTGCCTTCAGGGAGGGGCGATTCGAGTGAGCCTTTGAACCTGTGAATGTGTAAACTTAGAGAAAGGAGGTGTGTTTCGATAACCGGTAAATGTCTTGAAGTATCGTAAGCAATAACCCGACAAATGGAGGTATGAAAATGAAAAAAATATTCGTAGCGCTTTTTACCCTGGCTATTGTGGCCACCTTTCTAATGACTCCAGCCTTAGCTGCGGACAAGCCGATCAAATGGAAAGCCCAGGCTATGTGGAGTGCAGCTGAGCTGTCATACAAGACCTTTGTTGATTTCTGCAAGAGAGTCAAGGTCCTTACAAACGGGCGGTTGGAGATAACACCCTACTCTGCCGGCACTATCGTGCCCACATTTGAAGCCCTGGATGCCCTTCAGAATAACGTCATCCAAGCCATGCATATGTGGCCGGGCTATTTCAGCGGGAAGGAACCCGGGCTTGCAGCTATCTCTGATATGGTCGCCGCTTATTCCCAACCCTGGCAGAAGGATGCCTGGATGTACTACAAGGGGGGCTGGGAAATGTTGAACGAGATGTACAAACCTTATAACGCTTATGCGGTGGGGTGGATGTTCTGGGGCATAGAGTCTATGGTTTCCACAAAACCTATCAGGAGGATGGAGGATTACAAAGGTTTGAAGATGAGGGTGCCCCAGGGCATGACGGCCATGCTGTTCCAGAAGTTAGGCGCATCTGTTGTGGTTCTACCTGGCGGAGAGGTCTACTCGGCCCTTGACAAGGGTGTGATCAACACCAGTGACTGGGCCTCCCCTTCCATGAACCAGCGGATGGGTTTCTTTCAGGTGGCCAAATATACAAACTACCCAGGTTTCCACTCCATGCCGATGGCCAGTTTCAGCGTTAACATAAATGAATGGAACAAACTGCCGGATGACATCAAACAAATTTTAAAAACGGCCTGCCGTGAATGGGCATGGGACAGTGTTGAACGGATCGCCATTGACGACATAAGGGCACTAAAAGAGATGAAGGGGCAGGGCGTCACGGTCCATGTCTGGAGCAAGGAGGACCTGACCCGGGTCCGTGCGGTAGCCATGGAAATCTGGGATGAGTTTGCCAAAAAGAGCCCCATGGCAAAGAAAGTCGTCGATTCTCAAAAAGAATGGCTGCGGGAGCTGAAGTTGATTGATTAGTCGATTGCTGTAAACATCGTGGAGAAAGGGGGGCTATATAGCCTTCCTTTCTCTATCCTGCACTCTCGTGGTGCAAAACCTTTCGACACTTTCTTGAAAATGGGTCTGTTATTGCAGCGTAGTCCTGGGTATAGGGAGCAAGTATGAAGAAGTTATTATCTTTTATTGATGCTTTATCCACTTTGGTGGGAAAGGCAGGGAGCTGGCTTATCCTATTGGTTGTCGGTTTCATCATTTATGAGATTGTGATGAGGTATATTTTTCACCTTCCCACCCTTTGGGTCAGCGAGTCCATGGTTTTCGGGTGCGGTATGAGTTATGTGCTGGGCGCTGCCTGGGCACTGAAGGACAACCGTCACGTGAAAATCGATCTAGTTTACGGCAAGCTGACGGCCAGACAACGGGCCGTCATAGATTCCATAACCTACCTCTTTTTTGCACTCTATCTGGGGATGTTTTTGTGGGCCGCCAGTAAGTACACATGGCAGTCCATACTTGTGGGAGAGACCACCAGCTCGGCATGGGACCCTCCGGTTTATCCGATTAAGATAGCCTTAGTGGTAGGGGTGGCCCTGCTGCTACTTCAAGGAAGCGCCAAGCTTATTCGGGACCTTCACCTCGCAATCAAGGGTACTGAGCTATGAGCATTGAAATGATCACTCTCTTACTCATCGTGACCTTCATCATGCTGCTGGTGACCGGGCTGCCTTTGGCGTGGGTTATGGGCGCAACAGCGGTGATATTCTGTCTAATCCTGTTCGGCCCCAACGTTATGGTCATGATGGTGGGCAGGATTTACCAAATGATGCTGAACTACGCCCTGGTTGCGGTGCCGCTGTTTATTTTCATGGCCGCAATCCTGCAGCAATCGGGCGTGGCCGATCAATTATTCAAAGCCATCCATGTCTGGTCCGGCCCTTTCAGGGGTGGACTGGCCATCGGCACAATCATCTCCTGCGTTATCATGGCCTCCATGGTCGGCATCGTAGGCGCTGAAATAGTCACTTTCGGCATGATCGCCCTGCCTGCAATGTTAGAGAGGAAATACGACGGAAGGATTGCCTTAGGAAGCATCTGTGCCGGTGGAGGAATGGCCACTTTGATCCCACCGAGTGTTGTATTTATCGTATACGCCATGACCGCCGGGGCTTCCGTTGGGGCCCTGTTCATCGCCGGCATTATCCCCGGCCTCATCTTAGGGGGATTGTTTATCTGCTATATTATTGTTGCGACCTGGCTCAAGCCGGAAATGGCCCCGGCCGCACCCAAAGAAGAGCGCAACATCCCGTTGAAACAGAAACTGCTCCTGCTTAAGGGTCTGATAATGCCTGGCATTCTCGCCATATCAGTCTTAGGATCGATCTATGGCGGGGTGGCCACTCCCTCAGAAGCCGCAGGAATCGGTTGCCTCGTGGCAATTATCACTGCTGCTATAAACCGCAAACTGACTTTTAACGGAATAAAGAGCGCGCTGTATGAAACCGTCAAGATTTCATGCATGTTGGCCTGGTTATTCTTCGGGGCCCAGACCATTATCGGCGTTTATACGCTGGCTGGCGGTGATCAATTCGTCAGAAATGCGGTTATGGCGTTACCGTTTGGCAAATGGGGTGCCATCATTGGCATGCAATTAATCCTGATTTTCCTCGGCATGTTCTTAGACTGGATCGGCATTGTTTTACTGACCATGCCTCTTTTTGTGCCCATCATCCTGGACTTGGGTTTTGATAATGTCTGGTTCGGCGTGGTCTTCTGCATGAATATGCATATTTCCTATCTGTCTCCGCCATTTGGGCCTTCTATCTTTTATCTCAAGAGCGTGGTTGGCGACGATATACCTGTCGGACAGATCTACCGGGCTAATCTACCATATTTGTGGCTCACTTTTGTTGCATTGGCCTTGGTGGTTGCCTTTCCAGGATTGTCTTTATGGCTACCCAGCATGATGCTGAAATGATTTCTCGATCATAGCAAGTTAAAGGGGAGAAGAGATAGGAAGCAGTAACTGAGGGTTGTGGATAACCTCGATACAAAATTGATGTCACTATTTTTCTGAAGGGAATCATACGTTATGAAATCAACACCCTACAACTTGGTCATGTCAGCCTTATACAAGGGCATGAAAGGGGACCGGCCTCCAGTGGGAAATCCCACTTCTATTGTATGTCATGGATTGATGGATGCCTGTGGGGTTTCTTTTCCCGAGGCCCATCTTAATCCTCAGGCCATGGCTGATCTGGCCCTTGCGGGACATGAGATTTTAGGCTTTGATACTGTGATGCCGGAGTATAGCGTGGATCAGGAGGCCGCGGCCCTCGGGTGCGAGGTGGACTGGGGTGACCGGAACACAATGCCTGATACCAAATATTTCCCCCATGAGGATTTTTCTGATGTGGTGGTCCCTGAGGATTTTTTAGAAAAACCCTCCATACGCGTTGTTCTTGATGCCCTTTCTATCCTGCGTCGTCATGTGGGCGGGCAGGTGGCCATCATCGGGAAAGTAATGGGACCATGGACTTTGGGCTATCATATGGCAGGGACCCAGAATTTTCTGCTCCAGATAGGTATGGAGGAAAAAAATAGGATAATTAAAATGCTGCGTCAGCTAATGCCTGCTACCATCGCCTCTGCAAAGGCCCAGTTCCAGGCCGGTGCAGATATTGTGGTTCTTGCCGATCATGCTACCGGCAATCTGGTTGGCGCCTACCACTATGAGGAATATCTTCTGCCCATCCATAAGGAGCTTACCGCTGCAATCGAAGGGCCTTTAATCTTCCATGTGTGCGGAAACTGCACAGACAGGCTTGAGATGTTTGCAGATGCCGGGTTTGACGGATATCATTTCGAATGGCAGGTTGATGCAAAGGTTGCGGTTGAAAGAATCGGGCATCGTATCTGTTTAGTGGGAAACGTTAACAATGCCGAGGTGCTTTACCAGGGTACTCCAGCGGATGTCTACAAACAGGCGCGTTATGCCATTGACGCCGGGGTAGACATAATAGGGCCTGAATGTGCCATACCCTTGTCCACGCCAATGGAAAATCTCAAGGCAATTGTTTCAGCCGTGCATGAAGGGTATTAGTAAGAGGTGATATGTTTTAGTTGGTTCTGGAAGGCACTGGGATTTAAGTGCCTAAAGCACCTGAAGTTTCAAGTGCCTAAAGTTAAGGAACTTCGTGACATTTTATAAAGATTGGTTTTCTCAATTACTCAACCGGTAGAACCGTTCTATGGTACCATTGCCAGAGGTATTGGTTTACGCCGATTCATTAACAGGGGGGAGCAAGTAATGAGCGATACGCTTCAGCAGATAAAGGATGCGGTAATCACCCGGCAGAGGACCGAGATTCAAGGACTGGTAACGAGGGCAATTGAAGAAGGGATTGAGCCTAAGTCGATCATTGATCATGGACTCATCGCGGCTATGGACGTAGTAGGACAACGGTTCTCCGACAGTGAAATCTTTGTGCCCGAAATGCTTGTCTCTGCATTAACCATGAAACTCGGGTTAGAGAGTGTGAAGCCTCTGCTGAAGAGTGAGGAGAGCGAACCCAAGGGCACCATCATTCTGGGCACGGTCAAAGGTGATATTCATGACATCGGAAAAAACATCGTTAAAATGATGTTAGAAGGGGCAGGGTTTGAAGTGGTTGACCTGGGTGTAAATTTGACGGTGGAGAAGCTCATAGAGCAAATTGAGGCCATTGGACCGGACATTTTGGGCCTGTCGGCTCTTCTGACAACGACTATGCCTGAAATGAAACGTGCCATCCAGGAGCTTCAGGCAAAAGGGCTGAAGGAAAAGGTAAAGATTATGGTGGGTGGCGCGCCGGTGAGTAACTCTTTTGCCGAGGAGATTGGCGCTGACGGTTACGGCGCTGATGCTGGCGAGGCGGTTGTGCTGGCTCGGCAGTTAATAGGGGTATAGAGGAGTATAGAGTATGTTAATCGTTTTGGGAAGATCGATTAGAGTGAGAATGGGGATTACATAGTGTCTGAACGAAAACTAGGATTTTTTGTCAAGATCAAGGAAGCTCAAAATTTTAACCGCAGGAATACATTGAGTATTTTGAGGATTAAAATTTTTATCTGACGCAGAGATTGGCGAAAAAGACAGTTTTCGTTCGGGCACTACATACTCTTCAACGTTTCCTCGTAAGCTTCCTTCAAACCCTTTGCCAACTCAGAGGCTCCTTTTGTGGCGGCCAGGCTCAGATCTTCCTGCAATCCGTGGAACTTCTTGATCGCTATAAGGAGAGGTTCCAGTTTTTGAAGGTAGATCTCTCCCGCTTTCTTTCCCTGACCGGATGCTTCGGTGACTGCATCGGCTGCCAGAAGCCCGCTCTTGAGCGCTGTGCCGATTCCCTCAAAGGTAATCGGTAAGATCAGGCCGGCAGCATCTCCCACCAGGAGAGTGTTGCCTCGGGCAGGAGAAAAGGCGCCGGTGATCAGCTCTTTGTGGAGCAACGGGATTGCACAGCCATCTCTCCACAAGGGTTTAGCATTTGTGCTGAATCCGTAATCAGCCAAGGTAAGTTGTATATCCTCTCTTAGCTCTTTAATCCCGCTCCCTTCAATGAGGAAAAAATCTCCCTTGTGGTGGAGATCGAACCTGGGACGTGGAAGAGATTTAGGGAAGAACCAGTGACAATAGTCCCTTTCTATGTCTAATGAGCCTTTATAACACTCCCTGATGGGCGATGAGTACCTGACTTTCAATGTTGGAAAGAGAGATCTCCTGACTACAGAAGTTGCTCCATCTGCTCCGACTAAGAATCGCGTTCGGAACTCTTTTTGCCCCTCCTCATCTTTCAGAGTAAGTACGCATCCCCGGTCATCATATGAAACCGTCACGACTCTCGTCCTGTCCTGTATCTTCACCCCTTCCTTTGTTGCCTCTTCATTCATCCATAAATCCAGGTCTTTTCTCCATGCGATAGGTGTTCGGCACTCTATGACTTGAGCGGGGATACCAGGAACATGCAGCATGTGTCCTGATAAATGTTCGGGGTCAATGAGCACACCTGGCGGGATATCTCCAAACTCCTCCTGGATGATGTTATTTGCCCACTGTCCCATGACCATACCGGTGCATACCTTGTCCCGGGGCAATCTTCTTTTCTCTAAGATGAGTGTCCTGAAACCATTTTGCGCGCACTTCATTGCCGCTGCAGATCCTCCCGGACCTGCACCTACCACTATCACGTCGAATTTCTTAAGACAGAGTGTCACTGTTCCCGCCTGGAAAAGGAGGTTATTCAAAAGACCGGCATACGAAGTTGTCCCACTGGATAAGGGATTTGTTTTGATTTAAAAATATTACTGAGTACGGACGGGTGTGTCAATAGCCACATCTACCCTTGAAGGTATGTCCATCGATTCCCCAATACGTCAATAGAGAACAACCTGCCAAAATTGCTTGACATTTACCCTCCACTGTCCTATGAGTTTGGCTCATAATAAATCTATCAGGAGGGAATATGAACAAATCTGATTTGGTAGAGGCGCTGAGCAAGGGTCAAGATCTCACAAAAACGAAGGCTGAGGAGATCGTAAATTTAGTTTTCAGTGAGATGACAAATGCCCTGGTAGCTGGGGACAGGGTAGAAATCCGAGGTTTAGGGAGTTTCAAGGTGAAAAGCTACGATGGATACAAGGGCAGAAACCCAAAGACAGGCAAACAGATCAAGGTAAAGCCGAAAAAGTTACCATTTTTTAAATGCGGTAAGGAGCTGAAAGAGAGGGTGGATATATAGTGCCTGAACGAAAAATCCTAGTTTTCGTTTCGACACTATCTAAAAACGGGTGCCAAAGGAGGAAGACGATGAAACAACTGAAAAAAGATTTGCAGGCGGTGTTGAAATCACTGAAAGAGGCAACAGAGAAAACAAAGAAGCTGATGAAAAGGGTTGAGACTCTCGAAAAGCCCCAGACCCTTAAAAAACCAAGAGCAAAGACCCCGTCCAAAGCCAGAGCGCCAAAAAAGAGCTCTGATAGTGATGCGGTATTAGCAATTATCAAGAGATTCAAAAAAGGAGTTGACGGCGCTACCTTGAGAAAAAAGACAGGTTTTGAGGGCAGGAAGATACGAGATATCGTTTACAGGCTGAAGAAGCGTGGTAAGATAAAGACTGTGGGCAACGGTGTTTACCTGAAGGCCTGATCCACAAATCAAGAAAACTTAGGCTCCGGATAATGAATACTACAGTTCATTCGGTATTCTTCGCTGAATTTCCGAGGTTGCCGCCTTTTTCCATTTTGATCTCGGCCCCAAAGGCTGGAAAGATCAGTCCCTCACCTATCACCCCCGGGCACTCCCGGTTCGAAACGCAAGATAATTCCCCTCAAGACGACCCGGTCATGCTTCCTTCAACACCTTGACCGTAAGCTTTTCAACGATCTCTTTTACCTGTTCTCTGTAGACCAGCATGTGGGGCGTGCCAAGGTGGTTCTTGAGGGCATCGAGGTTTTCCCATTTTTCTATGACCGTCACCACGTTTTCATCCAGTTCCTGCGGCGGCAACCCGGTCTGAACGTCAACGGCCGGGTAGTACTCGATGCACCCCTCCTCCGCCAAAACAGCCGGAACGTTTGGTTTGAATATATCAAGAAATTGAGAAGTATGGCCAGGTTTAACATGAATTGAAGCGATAACCGTTATCATAAAGATCTCCTTTCCGATGAAGATGGCTCCAGGATGACCCTCCCCTTTTTTCGCCATCGTTTGTAATCGTCATCATACCCTGTATACTCAACATGGTACAGCCTATCCCTGTTCTTGTCAACCTTGAGGACCCCGGCTACCGAGAGGGATTGTATGGCAATGTTTCGTGAAGGGATGTTGAATTCACCGGCACTCGATGCTAATTGGCGCTAAGAATGGTTGTTTTTTGGGGCAAACGTCGGGTAAAAAATGGCCAAGTGGTTGGATTTTCCATTTTCAAGAATTGTGCTGGCAGTGTTGCATAGATTTGGCTGGTGTCTGGGTGAAGGGTAATCCTCTCTTAGAGTACTGTCAGATACCAAAGAAACCCTGACCACATTGTTTCCATTCCCAAGCCCAAAATCGTCGACACTAATGAGATTCCTGGAAGCCCATTTTTTTCTTGACAGAAGCCGTTTTTTGTCGTTTCATCAGTTGCAGGTATTCCCACCAACCATCAAACCTCTATTCAGGAGGTTAGTTCATGAAAATACACCTCAAAATGTATATGTCCTGCTCCTAATAGGCATAGTTTGCCTGTTGGGAGCTTAATCTTTTTCTACATAAAGCCAAACCCATTGTGAAATGAGAGCGGAAAGCCATGTATTCTTAATCTTTTCCCGCTGACCCTTGTTTGAGCCATTTTCTCATTCGAAGAAAATAGCCGAGTTCCCGATTGTGACATCGTCAAGAACACATCATGTACAGCCCGCTTTTTTATCTCTATTTGGCACTTATTAGTGGCTGTATACGTGAATCGTATTAGGGTTAGGGTTTTCGTTTTAAACTAACTTATATTATTTCAGAAAGGAGGTGAAGGGAGATGATTCTCCAAGAAATAGATCTTTTTAAAGGGATAGATCCTGGAATAATGAATGAAATAGCCAATATTTGCTCTGAGGAGAATTATGCTAAAGATACAGTACTCTTCAAAAAGGGTGAGGAAGCCAACTCTCTATATATCCTGGAAGATGGAAGCGTTAGGCTAGTAATAGAAAATGGAGGCACTATAACCTTTGGTCTGGATCAACCTGGTGAGGTGTTTGGTTGGTCGAGTATGGTTGAATATGGACATTATACTTCCTCCGGTGTCTGTGCGACAGACTCAAAGGTGCTTAAGATTGGGAGGGACGAGTTAGACAGGATATTTGATCGCCATCCTGATGCGGGTTTTAAAGTTCTCAAACGGCTGGCAGGTGTAATTTCCAATAGGCTCACACATGCCTACCAAGATCTTTTATCCGCTGTTAGGCAAGATACAACCCCTTCTTATGGTTAAAGAGAATATGTGACTGGAGCGCCTGAACCTTTGCCAAGAATAAACTTGAACGTGGTCTTTCAAGTATCAGCAAACACATGAAAGAAGGGGGGGGACTTGAAAAGGATACTGGAGGCAGTAGAAAGTTCAGAACGTGCTTACGATAATGGGCATCTGGAAGAAGCAGCAGAGTATATGGAAGAAATCAGGCATACTGCGGCAGAATTCTTGGAAGAGCTGGAACGTCATTAGGAGAAGGTGAAGATGAATGAGCAAATTGCCAATAGTCTTGCTACTTCGGCCCGAAAAGCGGTAATGCCAACCGCCTACCAGTGGGCTAAGTTTCAGGGATTGGAAGCAAGGAAAAAAGGAGGGAAAAATATGGCTGTAAAAATCATTATCAAGAGAAAAGTCTCTGAGGGTAAGGAAACAGAGCTATTACCCCTTCTGTTAGAGCTCAGGTCAACGGCAATAGCTCAACCCGGTTACATTTCCGGTGAAACCTGGAGAAATGCTGAAGATCCAGAGGATTACCTGGTGATCGGTACATGGAATTCCGTGGATGACTGGAACGTGTGGGCAACCAGTGAACAAAGAGCAGAGGTACAAGACAAGATTGATGCCTTGCTGGGAGAAAAGACTGAGTATAGCATCTATTTCTACGGATAAGATGGGAGACGGAACTTCATGCACGAACTGAAGTCCTTTCCCGAGGCTGCTGCCAAATATCAAGAAATCCTGACCATACTTTCTCAATTCTCAAGGCCAAAAAAAGGAGGCTGAAGATGAAAAATCGGAATTTGAGTTTTGTGGTTGTGTTTGCCCTGTACTTGTTAATGACACTTATTCCCTGTGCGCGAGCAGAGAGGGGTGTCACTGATAATGAAATTCGTATCGGACAATATGGCCCCCAGACGGGCCCTGCGGCCCTGTGGGGCGCTATAGCTCGTGGAACGGGGTGTTATTTTGACATGATTAATGCCGAGGGAGGGATTCACGGCCGCAAAATCACCTACTTTCTCCGCGATGATGGCTACATGTCTCCCCGGACCAAGGCCATTACCAAGGAACTGGTGGAGGACAAAAAGGTCTTCGCCATGGTCGGCGGTGCAGGCACTTCACCGGGTATGGCTGTCAAAAAATACTTGCACAACAAGAAGGTGCCCTGGATCTGCCCAGCCAGTGGTTCCACCTACTGGGCCTTCCCGCCTACAAAATATCTCTTTGCTCTTATGCCTCTCTACGTTGACGAGGCTGCAATCCTGGTCAATTACGCCGTGAAAAAGCTGGGCAAAAAGAGGATCGCCTTTTTCTACCAGAACGACGATTTTGGCAAGGAGGGACTTGCAGGCGCTCAGTATGCCCTTGAAACGCTGGGAATGAAACTGGCAGCATCTGTTTCCGTGGAAGTTCTGGATTCAGACCTCAGTTCCCACTGCATGAAGCTGAAGGAGGCAAAGCCCGATTGTGTTCTCATGTGGCTCCTACCCAAACATGGAGCTATTATACTCGGCACTGCTGCCAAAATGGGCTTCAATACCCAGTGGATGAGCTCAAGTGTGCTCTGTGACACGGATATCATGTACAAAATCAGTAAGGGGCTTTTCAAGGGTGTGATCTTCACCTCCTTTGCCGAATCCCCCGATTCTCATAATTATCTCATGAGAAAATACAAAAAGGCCCAGGAGAGGTTCGCTCCCAATGAGCGATGGGGGGTCTTTTTCTATGCAGGATTCGGATTTGTGGAACCGACGGTGGAGGGGTTGAAGAGATGTGGCCGAGATCTCACGGTAGACAACTTTGTCAAGGCCATGGAGTCCATCAAGGAGTTCCAGGGCATCGGCCCGAAAATCAGCTATGGCCCCAACAGGAGACAGGGAACTCGCTCCATGTTTTTAGGCAAATGCGCAGAAGGGGGAAAGTTTGTACGTTTCTCCGACTGGCTCGCCTCTGACGTGGATCTCCAGGAAGTACTCAAGCGACTCGGTAGATAAATTGACCGGGGTATCGTTTGATTTCGTATGCCACCCAGTGGGGGATGGCTCACTTATCAGGGGTCCCGTCACCATCGTCATCATCCTCGCCGTCAAAGCAGGTCGCGTAAAGCTGCAAAGGGACGCACGATATCGTTCTCTCCCGGCTTGGATGCGTATTTGGTGTGGTTGCCAACACTGGCAGCACCTACTTTGGGTTCAGAAACCTCTTGGAAGAATGGAAGACGTTTCTGAGGTCATGTAATACAGACCGGCCTAACCTGAGCGTTGCATCGG
>JAUWPC010000208.1 GCA_030611815.1 Desulfobacteraceae bacterium | reverse complement strand
GAGCCTATGGCCCAAATTGAACATTTCATACAACCAGTTCATTCGAACCACGGATCAGTATCACCAGGAAACTGTGAGATTAATCCTGAGCCGGGTCAAAGAAAAGGGGGACATCTACTTCAGCGAGTATGAGGGGCTCTACTGCCTTGGCTGCGAGCGTTTTTATACAGAGAGGGAGTTGGTAGACGGGAAGTGTCCTGACCACCAGACTGTACCTGAAGTAATCAAGGAAGCCAATTATTTTTTTCGGATGAGCAACTATCAAGATTGGCTTATCGAGCATATCAACCAGCATCCCGATTTCATAAGGCCGGAAAGATACAGAAACGAAGTCCTCTCATTCTTATCCGAGCCCTTAGAAGACCTTTGCATATCCCGCCCCAAGTCCAGGCTTAAATGGGGGATTACCCTTCCATTTGATGACGATTTCGTTACCTATGTCTGGTTTGATGCGCTCATCAACTATGTGTCGGCCTTAGGATACCCGGAAGGCGATCAATTCAAGAAGTTCTGGCCCACTGCCCAACATGTTATTGCCAAAGATATTTTAAAGCCTCATGGCATCTACTGGCCCTGCATGCTCAAATCGGCCGGGATCGAACCTTATCAACATCTCAACGTCCATGGATATTGGAACCTGAGTCAGGGAAAGATGTCCAAGAGTTTGGGGAATGTTGTCAGTCCCCTTGAGTTGGTAGATGTTTACGGCCTTGACGCATTTAGGTATTTTCTCTTAAGAGACATGGCCTTCGGGCTCGATTCCTCCTTTAGTGAAGAGGCACTCGTGGCGCGGCTCAATGCTGACCTTGCAAATGATCTCGGGAACCTGGTGAGCCGGAGTCTCACCATGGCGCAAAAATATTTTGAAGGAGACCTGCCTGAACCAGGCCCTTCCCAGGAGGCGGATGAAGAGCTGAAGAGAAGCGCCCTTGAACTGATTGACATATATGAGGGGTTGATGAAAGACCTGGCCTTGCACAAAGCCTTGATGGCAATATGGGAGGTCATTGGTAAGGTAAACAGATACATCGACTTCATGGCACCCTGGGTGCTGGCAAAGTCTGACAGGGAACGGCTTGGAACTGTAATTTATCATATCTTTGAGACCCTGAGGATTATCGCCGCGCTCCTATGGCCCTTCATACCCGGGTCTGCGGAAAAGATCCAGGAGCAGTTAGGTCTTTCGAAGAAAGGGAAGGATTTTACCTTAGCAGAAATCAAAAGATGGGGCAGTGAAAAACCTGTGCGGAAGATTACAAAAGCGCCTGCCCTGTTTCCACGTATTGAGAAAGAGAAGAAGGAGAAGCAATCAAAGCCGTCGGCTCCTAAGGAGCAAAAGGCCCCGGAAAAAGAGGGCGACACTGAACAGGCCGGGGGCCTGCCCCTAATTTCATTTGAGGATTTTCAAAAAATTGACCTTCGGATTGGGACAATAAGGGAGGCCGAGGCCATTCCTGGTTCCAAGAAGCTTATCAAATTGAAAATAGATATAGGTGAGGAGCGGACTGTTGTGGCTGGACTGAAGGGCCACTATGCTGAAGAGGACCTCATCGGAACCGAGATATTGTTAGTGGCCAACCTTGCCCCGGTTAAGTTAATGGGTGTTGAGTCGCACGGTATGCTGTTGGCTGCCGGCGATGAGGCCGGCCTCCATCTTCTAATTCCGGATGCCAGGGCTGTTCCGGGGAGCAGGGTGAGGTAGCAGCTCAGCCCGTCTCGATTTCGTGGCGGATGACCGCATTATCGTAAGCAGTAATCACATCCTTTTCTCTCAAGGTTGCAATCACCTTTTTCCCATTGTCTTCTGCAACCACCGGGAGCTGGGAGATGCCCTGTTCGCTCATGATTTGCAAGGCGAGCTGGATATTATCTTCCGGGTTGATAGTGGCCAGGTCTGTCGTAGCCACATCCTTGGCAATAATAAGATAGTGTGCTTCTTCTTCTCCTAAGAGGGGCCGGATGTCCCGAAAGGAGATGATGCCGGTCAATTCAAGGTTTTCATTGACCACATGGAGATAGGCGATATCCTTAACCTTAAAGGTGTTGACCAGGTTTATCAGGGCCATCCCCTCCGGTACGGTGGCAACATCCTCTTTCATGATCTGCTTGACTTTCAAACCCCTCAGGATATTCTGTTCCAAGCCTCCGGAAATATCCACGCCCCTTCTCAATAGCTTGACGGTATAGATGGAACCGTTTTTCAATGATATGGCCACCAGTGTACTCAGAATACAGGTGATCATCATCGGAAGGATAATCTTATAGTTCCCTGTCATCTCAAAAATAATCAGAATGGCCGTAATCGGTGCATGGGTTGTGCCAGCCACAAGAGCGCCCATCCCGACAAGTGCATAGGCAGCGGGTGAAGCAGTAATGCCTGGAAACAGGATATTTACAACCCATCCAAAAAACCCGCCGGCCATAGCCCCTATAAAAAGCGATGGCGCAAAAATGCCGCCTGAGCCTCCCGAACCGATCGTAATAGAAGTTGCGCCTATCTTGGCGAATATCAGGGTAAAGAGCAATAACCCTGACATCTCGTTAAGAAGGGATTCATTGATGGCCCCGTACCCGACCCCGAAGACCTGAGGCCATTTCAACAGGACCAGACCGAGTAAAATACCCCCGAGAGCGGGTTTGATCCACTCAGGGATCTTGATGGCATCCCAGAAGTCCTCAGACTTGTACAATACCACAATGAACAGTACGGCCAGTAGTCCGGCCAATAGTCCCAGAAAGGGATAGATGGCAAATTCCCAAAGGGATGCAAGTTCATAGGATGGGATAACAAAGGCTGGAAAGTCACCGAAGTAGTGTCTGGAGATGGTAGTGGCCATTACTGAAGAAAGAACCACCGGCGAAAATGCGGCTAAGCCGAAATCCCCTAAGAGCACTTCCAGGGCAAAGAGTACACCTGCGATGGGGGCATTGAATGTGGCGGCAATCCCGGCCGCGGCCCCGCATCCGACCATGGTTCTATGCTGAGGCCCGGAGGACTTGAATAGCTGGGCGATGCTGGAGCCTATGGACGAACCGATCTGGACAATCGGTCCTTCCCGGCCCACTGAACCCCCTGAGCCGATACATACGGCAGAGGCAATGATCTTTACAAAGGCTACCCTCTTGCGAATACGGCCGCCTCGAAGAGACACGGCCTCCATAACTTCAGGAACTCCATGCCCTTTGGCCTCCCTTGCCCCAAATCGAACGAGCAGACCTACGACCAACCCCCCGAGGGCAGGCATGCCTATTAGGCAGTAAACAGGTACGGTGTTGACAAAGGTCAGGATATCTTCGGTGTTCTGATAAAAGGCATATTGGGCGCCCTGGATCACAAAACGGAAGAGTACTGCCCCGTATCCGCTGAGGATACCGATCGCAATAGCCATTAACAGGCTGGAGATATGCCGGTCAAGCCGATATCCGTGCAACCCGCCGAGGATTTTAGGACGCTTCATCAATTGCGCGCTGACCTTTCTGTTCTTGAGACTTTTCTCACCCTGAGTTGAACATCGTTATCCACAACCGTCTCTGACAGAACTTCTCCCTCGTTGTGGAAGACTACTTTCCTGATATTTTCAAGTTTTTCGCTCTCGAGGATAAACTCAAATGTTTCCCCCGGAGGCAGTATCCTTAGACATAGACCTACGTCCTGGTAGGCCTTTCAGCAATCTCCCCGGTAATCCATCAACTCATAAGTCATTCCTGTTTTCCTTTTTCTCAGAAGTAGTAAATAAGAAGTCGATCAAGGCCTGGCAGAGGGGAGATGGAATTCTCCTTCTGTCTCTGATCAGGTAAAAACTGCGGGACATTGGGAGATCCCTTACTTTCAAGGCCTTGAGTATTCCAGTTCTCAATTCAGTATCTAAGGCCCTCGAAGAAAGGATCGATACGCCAAGCCCCCCCTTTATCCCCTCCTTGATGGCCGTGGATGTGCCAAACCATGCAACCGGTTTGAGGGCAGTCAGTCCCTTTGCCCCGGCGGACCGTAGATAATCATCGAGGATCTTGAATGTGCCCGAGCCAGGCTCTCTGAAGATAAAAGGCTCTTCACCAAGCTCTTCCGTAGAGATCTCGCTTTTCTCTGCCCACCGATGTTTGGCAGGGACGGCTAAGACAAGTTCGTCCTCCCACAGTTCATGAAGAATAAGGCGCCGCTCAGAGCCTTTGGAACCGACCACACCCAACTCAAGGTCGCCGGTTAAAACACGGGTTTCGATTCCGCCTGTGTCTGCAACAGTCAGCGTTACTGATAGAGAAGGGTATTGCCTGCAAAATCGGCCGATGACATTGGGGAGGATGTATTCACCAGGGATAGTGCTCCCGCCCAAATGAATTTCACCCCGCTTAATACCGAGAAAACTCTCCATCTCCAAGGATGCGGTTCTCTTCATATCTAAAAGGAGCACAGCGTGTTTGTAGAGTAGTTCACCCGCCTTAGTGGGAACCACCTCCCTGCCTAAACGATCCAGGAGCCTTGTCCCAACCATATTTTCAAGTGTGGCGATCCTCTCGCTGACAGAGGCCTGAGCACGAAAGACCTCTTTGGCGGCCCTGGAAAAGCTCTTCAGGTCAACCACCTTGCGAAAAATTTCTAACTGTCGCAAATCAAAATCTATGGATGGCGTGTGGTGCGACATTGTATTCCTGTAACCGTTCACAGGTTCCGGGTTCAGACCCGCCTGCCTCGCGTTGCGAAGCATTGCGGGCAGGGGTTCAGGGATGAAATAGCTCTTCTATTCATAATCTTAATCATAATCATAATCTTACTCAACACGATTATGATTAAGAGTACGATTAAGATTATGGTAACCGTAATCGATTCACCTGCAGCCATAGGTCAAATATACCCAAACCAGAAATCCTCAATTGCTTTAAAATTATTTTTTACGGCCTCCTTGCCCACCACAATATCGCCGTGACCTGTTAGCAGATAGTCCACATCAAGCCGGGAGATCTTTCTGATGCTCTCCCTGAGTTTCTCTCCGTCACCGCCGGGGAGGTCGGTTCTCCCAATCCCCTGGTCAAAGACGACATCCCCTGTGAAAAGCGTTTTTCTGTCAGGCCAATAGAGGCATACGGAGCCTGGTGAGTGTCCCGGGGTGTGGATGACCTCAAAATTCAGGTTGCCGATTTTCAAGTCCCCCTCTTGAAGCAGGATGCCCGGTTCAAACTCGGGAATGCCAAGGATCTCTCCGTAATGAGGGGCAACGGTTTTTATAAATTCCATTTCCGCAGATGAGACTGCAATTAGTGCATCTGTCTCTTGAAAAATCCTTACACCTTCCATATGATCGGGATGAGCGTGGGTGATGATTACCATCTCTATATCCTCGGGGGAAAGGGAAAGCCCGGAGAGCTCGTCCCTTACGTGATCGAAGAGGTGGTAGTGGCCGGGATCCACCAGGATCCTTTTTTCGCCGTCAATAAAATAGGTGTTGCAATTATTTGCGGTCATGCTATTCCACGGAAAGAAATGTAGATTATCAAATACCTTCATCGGAATCCTCTTTCAGCACTCGTTAAATGGTTTATGAATTCGTGAAAAGTCGAATTCATTCCCGCCTTGCGGGATTTGGTTTTTAGTGTTTAGTTCGAAATATCTGATGAAATATCAGTTTATTACTCCACCTTTCGGGGCCAAACACTAAACACGAAATACAGTAGCGAAGCGACGAAACACTTTCGTAAAAAGTCGGAGCTATGATAGGGAGCCATCCCAATGATGTCAAGGGATTAGACAGGTAACAGCAGAGGTTAAAAGGTTAAAGGTTAAGAGTGTCGTGTCTTGAAAGTTCTTTTTGCAAAATTAGCAATTTAAGTTGCCTGTGTAATAGTAATCCCGCTTACAGCGGGATCAAGGAGTGACGAGTGACGAAGGAAAACAAAGAATTTAACCTTGAGGATCGTCTAATTGATTTTGCCGTCAGAATTATAGAATTCGTAATTTGGGACTCGGCTTTGACCTCGATTGTTGAAGAAAGATGTTAGTAGGTGCAGTTAATCCATATTGTCGGCATTATCTAAGTAGTGCCTGAACGAAAACTGTCTTTTTCGCCCATACCTGCGTCAAACTCAAATTTTAATCCTCGAAATACTCAATGTATTCCTGTGGTTAAAATTTTCGTCTTCCTTGATCTGAACGAAAAATCCTAGTTTTCGTTCGGGCACTAAGTAATTGTTATATATAATCAATATATTAGTATATATTTAAAGATATAAGTGGATTACATATGGCGAATATCTGGTCAACTTGTTTTGCGAAAATGTAAGAA
>JAUWPC010000052.1 GCA_030611815.1 Desulfobacteraceae bacterium | reverse complement strand
TGATGCGCTGGCTGGCTCTGATCATTTTTCGATTTACGGGCTGGAAATCGGCGGGCAAAAGACCGTACATCTCCAAATATGTCATCATAGCGGCACCGCACACCTCCAATTGGGATTTTTTTTACACCATCTGCCTGGCGTTCATTCTTGAAATCAAGCCCTTCATCATGATGAAGGCCGCCTGGTTCCGCTGGCCGATGGGTCCTTTTCTCAGATGGTTGGGAGCCATTCCCGTCGATCGCTCCAAATCAACCCATGTTGTGACACAGTCGATACAGGCCTTTCGTGCACATCCACGAATGGTCCTGGTGGTTCCTCCTTCCGGAACCCGCAGGAAAATCATGTACTGGAAAACCGGCTTTTATCATATCGCCAAGGGGGCGAATGTCCCCATCGTGCTGGGGTATCTCGATTACCGACGCAAGGTTGGGGGTATCGGGCCGGTCGTTCACCCGACCGGAAATATGGAAGCGGATATGGAAATCATTCAGGACTTTTACGCCGACATCGCTGGTAAATATCCTAACCCGGCGAAGCCGGAATTGACTATTGACTATTGAATATTGGTAGAAGTCGCTTTGCTCCGTCATTTTTTTGATAGATCTTTTAAGAATTTAAAGAATTCCTTAAAATATTCAATCTAAGGGTCTGACAATTAATAACCTGAACAAGATTTGTCTTTACAAACTGTAAAAAGTGGTATACTATAAAATGTATGAAAGACGATGCCCTAAAAGAGAAATTGACAAAAGTGCTGCCCTATCTGAACGAAAAGCAACAGAGAATATTTGCGGCCACAGAAGCTATGTCTTTGGGCTATGGGGGGATATCGAAGGTTTCGAGGCTGACAGGATTTTCTCGAACTACGCTTCACAAAGGTATTCAGGATTTAGAGATTCAGGATTATGAGTTACTGGAGAAGGTACGATTACCAGGAGGTGGTCGAAAAAGTACTCACCTGCGAAACAAAAGGGTTCGAAAAGCAATTGATGATTTAGTGGAGGATTCGACGAGGGGTGATCCCATGTGCCCGTTGAAATGGACGTCAAAGAGTATCAGGCACATTGCAGAAGTTCTTTCAAAAAGAGGCATTAAGGTTTCTCGTGAAAGCGTCAGAGCAATTCTCAAAGACCTAGGTTATAGTCTTCGTGCAAACGATAAATCGCTAGAAGATTCACACCCTGATAGAGACGACCAATTCCGATATATAAGCAAGAAAGTTAAGAGTTTTTTGAAGAGAGGTCTTCCTGTCATTTCAGTTGATACGAAAAAGAAAGAACTTATAGGGAATTTCGCAAACAAAGGCAAGGAGTGGAGACAGAAGGACAATCCGAGGAAAGTCAAAGGTCATGATTTTCACGAGGCAGATCAAGAGGTCGGAATTCCCTATGGTATATACGACCAGGGCAAAAACCTAGGCTGGGTAAATGTGGGATGCGATCATGATACAGCAACTTTTGCTGTTCAAAGCATTCAGCGCTGGTGGAATTACATGGGAAAGAAACTTTATCCTGATGCGAAAGAGCTTTTGATTTGCGCGGATAGCGGTGGGAGCAATGGATATCGGGTCAGATTGTGGAAACTGAAGCTGCAAGAGTTGGCTGATAAAAGAGGATTACACATCTCTGTGTGCCATTTCCCCCGTGGCACAAGCAAATGGAACAAAATTGAGCACAGGCTATTTTCTCACATAAGTATGAACTGGAAGGGGCAACCTCTAACAAGCCATGATGTAATGGTCAATCTTATCGGCAGCACAAAGACGAAAACAGGTCTCAAAGTAAAAGCCAAAATTGACAAGAGAAAATATCCGATTGGAGTCAAAGTTACCGATGGGGATATGCGGAAAGTCAATTTGAAAAAGGACACATTTCATGGTGAATGGAACTACAAAATCCTGAGAACAATCTCATAGAGTTGTTCAGGTTATTTATTGTCAGCTCCTAACTGTGGCATAAATCATGTGCAAGCATGACGGGATTTTGAAATATAGGTACTAAGTGCTTAACGGCCCAGGTTCTTTTTCTTCAACCGGGCGCTACGCATTATGTGGCGTTTCTGAGCGGACAGAACGGTTTTTCTCATTCGAACGGAGAGGGGAGTGATCTCCACCTGTTCGTCTTCTCGAATGAAGCTGATGGCCTGCTCCAGGGTCATGGGTTTGATGGGAGAGAGGATGACGTTATCGTCTTTTCCGGCGGCCCTCATGTTAGACAACTTTTTTTCCTTGGTGGGGTTTACGTTGATGTCCTGGCCCCGGTTGTGCTCACCCACGATCATCCCCTCGTATACAGGCTCGCCCGGCACCACGAGAAGACGGCCCCTGGGTTCCAGGTTAAACAGGGCGTAGGGGACCGCCTTTCCCTTGCGGTCGGAGATGATGGAACCGGTAAACCGGCTTGGACAATCCCCCCGATACTCCCCGTAGCCGTCGAACAGGGAGTGCATGAGGCCGGTCCCACGGGTGTCTGTGAGGAATTCGTCCCGGTATCCGATGAGGGCCCGGGTGGGCACGGAAAATTCTATACGCACCCGGCCCTTGCCGTTGTTGACCAGGTTGGTCATCTTCCCCTTTCGAAGGGAGAGTTTTTCTGTCACCACGCCTAAGAATTGCTCCTCACAGTCCACCATCAGACGTTCCAGCGGCTCCATTTTGCGGCCGTTTTCATAACGGTAGATGACCTCCGGTCGTCCCACGCAAAATTCATAACCTTCCCGCCGCATGGTCTCGATGAGGATCGCCAGTTGGAACTCGCCCCGGCCCTTAACCAGGACGCTGTCCCGGTCCCCGTTTTCTTCCACCTCAATGGCCACGTTGAGCAGGGTCTCTTTTTGCAGACGTGCCCGAATCCGGCTGGACTGAACATAGCGGCCCTCTGTTCCCCCAAAGGGCGAGTCGTTCACGGTAAATTCCATGGACACTGTGGGTTTATCCACGCTAATGCGGGGCAAGGCCCTGGGGGCCTCTCCAGTACAGATGGTATCTCCGATTTTCACGTCCTCAATCCCTGCCAGGACCGCGATATCGCCAGCTTCGACTTCGTCTACGTCCACGAGGGTCATGCCTCGGTAGACCTGGAGCTTGGACACCTTTAAGGAAATATTCGGTTCCTTTTCCCCCATGCAAATGAGGCTGTCTCTGGACCGGGCCGTTCCGTTAAAAACCTTCCCGATGGCCAGCCGCCCCATGTAATCGGAATAGTCCAGATCGGACACCAGCATCTGGAAGGGGGCCGAGGGGTCGTGTGAAGGGCCAGGGATCTCTTGGAGTATGGTGTCGAGAAGGGGGTGTAGGTTTTTCCCTTCTTCCTCCAGCGCCCTTTTGGCGATACCGTCCCGGCCCACGGCGTAGAGCAGGGGAAATTCCAACTGTTCTTCGGTAGCGTCCAGGTCGATCATGAGGTCATAGATCTCATCCAGGACCTGCTCAGGCCTGGCGTCCTGCCGGTCGATCTTGTTGATTACCACGAGGATTTTCAGCCCTGCCTCCAACGCCTTCTTGAGCACGAACCGGGTCTGGGGCAGAGGGCCTTCCGAGGCGTCCACCAGAAGAATAGCGCCTTCGGCCATGGAAAGGGCCCGCTCCACTTCCCCTCCGAAGTCGGCATGCCCCGGGGTGTCGATAATGTTGATTCGGACCCCCTTCCACAGGACCGAGCAGTTTTTGGCCGCGATGGTGATGCCGCGCTCACGCTCCAGATCCATGGTGTCCATGAGGCGCTCGTCCACCTTCTGGTCGACCCGAAAAAGGCCGCTCTGTTGGAACATGGCGTCCACCAGAGTGGTCTTGCCGTGATCCACGTGGGCAATGATGGCAATGTTTCTCAGATTTTCGTTTCTCTCCACGGTCAACATGGTTGGACGATCTCCAAAAACGGTCTCTTTTAAAGGCTTGGCCGAATCGAATAGTGTAAGCATTGCTACATGGATTACAAGGAGTTTTTTGGGCGCCGGTTTCATTACCGGTGTGGGCGGCCTGCAGCGCCTCCCAAGGGTTGTAAAAAACTGCGGAATCCAGACGTCTGAGGGGCAGGTTGAAAAAGATCGGGCAGGCGATGAAAATCGCGCCTGCCCTAAAAAAACCTTCAGGACCCATGCCCGCAGCGGTGCATGTCCGGTTGCCAGCGGATCAAAAAATCGCGTCCGCGGAACAATTGCTGATACAAGTCATGCACTTGATGCACTTGGTCTTGTCGATAACGGCTGGTTCCTTTTTCTGCCACGTGATGGCGTCCGCCGGGCATTTTTTGAAGCAGATGCCGCACTTGATGCATATTTCCTCATCCACCTCGAATTTGACAAGCGCCGGGCAGCGTTTGGCGGGGCAGGTCTTGTCAATGATATGGGCCTCATACTCATTCCTGAAGTACTGGAGGGTGGAGAGCACCGGGTTGGGGCCGGTCTGTCCCAGGCCGCACAGGGCCCCGTCTTTGATCATTTCGCTCAGTTCTTCCAGCATGGTAATGTCTTCGGGTTCACCGTCGCCTTTGGTGATTTTTTCCAGGATTTCGAGCATACGTTTAGTGCCCTCACGGCAAGGCGTGCACTTGCCGCAGGATTCGTCCTGAATGAAATCCAGAAAAAACCGGGCCATGTCCACCATGCAGGTCTGGTCGTCCATGACGATCATGCCCCCCGAGCCCATGATGGCGCCCACCTTGGCAATGGATTCGAAATCCACGGGCGTATCGATGAATTCCTCCGGCACGCACCCGCCTGAAGGCCCCCCCAGCTGTACTGCCTTGAATTTCCGCTTCTTGCCGGGAATGCCGCCGCCCACGTCGAAAATGATGCTCCTAAGGGAGGTGCCCATGGGCACCTCAACCAGGCCGATATTCCTCACGTTTCCGGTTAGCGCGAACACCTTTGTTCCCTTGCTCGTCTCCGTCCCGATGCCGGCGTACCAGGCCCCGCCGTTCTGGATGATCTGCGCCACATTGGCATAGGACTCCACGTTGTTGAGGACCGTCGGCCGCTTCCAGAGCCCTTCTTGGGCGGGAAAAGGCGGTCTGGGGCGCGGCATGCCGCGCTGCCCCTCTATGGACAGCATGAGGGCGGTCTCCTCCCCGCACACAAAGGCGCCCGCGCCCTGATAGATCTCCAGGTCAAAATCGAATCCGCTTCCCAGAATATCCTCTCCCAGAAGACCATATTCCCTTGCCTGATCAATGGCCATGCCCAGGCGCCGGATGGCCAGGGGGTACTCGGCCCGGCAGTAGACGCGGCCCTCGTGGGCGTCGATGGCCTTCGCGGCAATAATCATGCCCTCCACGACCGCATGGGGGTCCGCCTCCAGCACGCTTCTGTCCATAAATGCGCCCGGATCCCCTTCGTCGGCGTTGCAAAGGACATACTTCACATCTCCCGGTGATTTGCTTGCAAATTCCCACTTCAGACCAGTGGGAAAACCGGCGCCGCCCCTGCCCCGGAGGCCGGAGGTCTTCATCTCAGCAATGATCTCCTCCGGGGTCATCTCCAGAAGCGCTTTGCCCGCCCCAAAATAACCGTCCCGGGCGATGTAGTCGTCGATCACTTCCGGATCGATCATTCCCTTGTTGCGCAGAACCAGGGGTTTCTGCTCCGAGAAAAAAGGGATATCCAGCAGAAGCGGTATGCGCTTCTTGGTGTCCGGATCCTTGAACATGAGCCGCTCAAGGGGCTGCCCGTCGATCAGGTGTTCCTCCACAATGGCGGCTGCGTCATCGGCCTTGATCTTCTGGTAAAAAACGCCGTCGGGCTGGACCACCATGACGGGACCTTGGGCGCAAAATCCGTTGCAGCCGGTCTCCACCACCTGAAAGTCCTTTTCCCTGCCCCTTTTGGCAATCTCCACCATGAGGGCCTCTTTGACGCCGATGCTCCCCGTGGCGTGGCATCCGGTTCCACCGCACAGGAGGAGATGCTTGGAGGCATGTCCGGCTTCCAGCGCAGCGCCGTCCGGGGCCACACCCAGCCGGGTGGCCACATCTATTTGGTTTTTCTTCTTGATCTCTTGAAGATCCTTGACAGTCAGTTTCGGCATTAAGCTACCTCCGGATAGTATAGCTGGTTAGATGACCGCTCGCATTATTCGTAGCGACCCAGGATATCCATGATCTTGTCTGCGGATACGTCTCCGTGGGTGTCATCGTTGACAACGATGACCGGGGCCAGGCCGCAGGCGCCAAGGCACCGAACCGCCTCCAGGGAAAAGCGCCGGTCGTTGGTGGTTTGGCCTACATCCATCTGGAATTCCGAACAAATTCGATTGAGCACCTCACCAATGCCCCTGACATAGCATGCCGTCCCCATGCACACCTTGATGGTGTGGCGGCCTTTGGGTACCATCGAAAAAAAGGAGTAGAACGTGACCACCCCGTATACGGTGCTGCCCGGTATATTCAGTCCTTTGGCAATGTAGTCCTGGAGTTCCACCGGGACATAACCGACGATCTTCTGACATTGCGTCAACACCGGTATGAGGGCGCCCGCTTTGTTCGAGTAGCGCTCGATCACCTCATCGACCCGGTTGATCACCTCGGGTGTCAGATCCTCGTTGATTTCGTGAAGGCTTTCCGCGTGATGCATAAGTTAAGCTCCTTTGTCTGCCGCTGTCGGCAATCTCATACCTTCTCAATGGCCACCGCACAGACCTTGAATTCGGGTATTTTCGCGATGGGATCCAGGGCCGCGTGGGTGAGTCGGTTGGCAGCGGCGGCGGCGTAATGGAAGGGAATAAAAACGGTCCCTTTCACGGCCATTTCAGAAATCCTGGCCGTTGCCTCGATTTTGCCTCGCCTGGAACGGATTAGCAGCGTGTCTCCTTCCACCAAGCCGTATCCTGCCGCGTCTTCCCGGGAAATCTCCACAAAGCACGCCGGCGCCAGCTCATTGAGACCGGGAGTCTTCATCGTCATGGTGCCCGTGTGATAGTGGTACAACAACCTGCCGGTGGTTAGAAAGAGGGGGTATGCGTCATCGGGAACCTCGGCGGGCTGGCGATAGTCGATGGCGTGAAACACGCCCAGCCCGCAGGTAAACTGATCCATATGCAGGCAGGGCGTGCCCGGATGGTCCGTCCCCGTGCAAGGCCAGTGAAGACCTTTCGCTTTGATGCGATTGTAATTAATGCCGCAATAGGAGGGCGTCACCCGTGCGATCTCCTCCATGACCTCGCGGCTGTCCTTATAAGACATGGCGTAGCCCAACCGTTTCGACAGGTCACAGAGAATAACTCCGTCCTCTCTGGCCTTGCCGGGGGGCGTAACGGCCTTTCTGACCCGCTGCACCTTGCGCTCGGTATTGGTGAAGGTGCCGTCCTTTTCCGCAAACGAGGCAGAGGGCAGAACCACATCCGCCATCCGGGCTGTTTCGGTCATAAAGATGTCCTGAACCACAAGGAAATCCAGGTTTTTCAGGCTTTTTTCAGCGTGATTGAGATCGGGGTCCGAAACCATCGGGTTTTCGCCTATGATGTAAAGGGCCTTGAGTTCGCCCTCATACGCCTTGTTCATCATGTCGGTAGCCGTTAGCCCGGGCCTGTCCGGAAGCCGGTCCACCCCCCAGGCCGATTCCATGCGTTTGCGAACGGCCGGGTCATCCACCTTCTGGTAGCCGGTGTAGACATCGGGCAGCCCGCCCATGTCGCAGGCCCCCTGGACGTTGTTCTGCCCCCGCAGCGGATTGACCCCGCCCCCGGGGATGCCCACGTTCCCGCAGAGCATGGCCAGGTTGGCCAGAGATTTCACGTTGTCCGTTCCGGTGACGTGCTGGGTGATACCCATGGCGTAGAGTATGGATGCTGCCGGCGCTTCGGCGTACGTTCGGGCAGCGGCCGTCAGCTCGGCCCGCGGAATACCGCTGATCTCTTCCACATATTCAGGTGTATATTTGGCCACGATTTGTTTCAATTCGTCCAGGCCCACGGTCCGGTTCTGAACGTAAGCCTCGTCATAGAGGCCCTCATTGATAATGACATGCATCATCCCGTTGATCCATGCCACGTCGGTCCCCAGGTTGGGCCGAAGCCACTGGGCGGCATGGCGGGTGATGGGAATCCTGCGGGGGTCAACGACGATCAGCCGAGCCCCTTTGAACTTGACCGCACGCTTCACATACGAGGAAAGAACCGGGTGATTTTCCGTGGTATTGGACCCGGTGATCAGGATGACGTCCGATTTCTCGATGTCTTGGATGGGGTTGGTCATGGCTCCGCTTCCAAACGCTGCGGCAAGACCTGCCACAGTGGAGGCGTGTCAGAGCCGCGCGCAGTGATCCACATTGTTGGTGCCGAGCACCGCCCTTGTGAATTTCTGCGCCACGTAGTTCTCTTCGTTGGTGATCCGGGCACTGGTCAGAAAACCGATGGAATCGGGCCCGTCCTTATCGATAATCTTTTTCAGGTTCCGGGCGATCCTGTCCAGTGCCTCGTCCCAATCAGCTTCCCTCAAAGCGCCGTTCTCCCGCACAAGCGGGGTATTGAGGCGATTGGCGTCATGGATGAAATCAAAGCCGAATCTCCCTTTGACGCAGAGGCTGCCGTAGTTGGGACCGATGCCGTCAACGCCGGTGACCTTCACAACCCGGCCCTTATTGACGTGCAGGTACATCTGGCAGCCCACACCGCAGTAGGAGCAGGTAGTCCGGACCTTTTTCATTTCCCAGGGCTTCCCCTTGAAGCGGCTGGGTTTGGCCACCAGGGCCCCCACGGGGCACGCCTGGACGCACTCCCCGCAAAACACGCAATCCGAGTTGATATAGGGGCGGTCCCCTATGGTGACGATCTTGGAAGCGTCTCCGCGGTATCCGTACGAAATCGCCTCGTTCACCTGAATGTCGTTGCAGGCCTGAACACATCGCCCGCACATGATGCACCTTGAAAAATCCCGCGTGATCAGGGTGTTCGTCTCCACGGGATATCGGGCGGGGCTCTCGGTAAAGCGAACGGTCTCCACCTCATACTCATAGGCCAGTTCCTGGAGTCGGCAGTCGCCGTCCGCTTCGCACGTGACGCAATAATGATGACCCGACCCGAGCAGTAGTTCCAGGTTCAGCTTTCTCGATCGGATGACCTTTTCGGAGTCCGTCCTGACCACCATATCGGGGGCGGCGGGCGCCGCGCAGGACGCCACCAGACTCCTGGCTCCCTCCACCTCCACCAGGCAGATCCGGCAGGCCCCCGTCGGGGATGCCCCTTTCAGGTAGCACAGTGTCGGAATAGCGATCCCTTTTCTCCAGGCCACCTCCAGGATGGTCTCGCCGGGCGAGAATTGGACTTCCTTGCCGTCGATCTGAATTCGATTTGAAGCGCTCATTTTTACCTCTTGGGAACTGAAGGATTAGACTGCTCTCACATTGCCGCCAAGGCTCCGTCGGAATAACAAGTGAAATATTTCTTTAGGGTCGTGTTGTCAAGGGAATTTACGCAACATCGGGGGTATGGCCGAAAGGAGGGCTGCAGCAGACCGAGAAAAACTTGGGGTCAGATCTTAAATATTAACTATTGACATCCCTTTCCAATTCTCCTATCCTGAAGAAAATTTATCACAAACCCAACGGCCATGGCAAGACCCCTCAAAATAAAATATCCGGGCGCCAATTATGTCCCGCCTCGATATTGGCGGGATTATTTTTTGTTGAGGCCTTAGATCAAGCCGAAATCGAAAGGGGCTAACATGAAAAAAGACTGGAAATATTATCTGGGCCTGTCCCTGTTCATCTACAGTTTTCTGCCTATCAGCATCGTTGCCATTCTGCCTTTCATGGGCATGACCCTGGGACAGTCAGGGGCCTTTGCCGTAGTCTTCCTGGTCTCGGCCGAAATCGCTTTTATGACAGCGGCGGCCCTGTTAGGCAAGGAGTTCCTGGCCGCCCTGAAAAAAAGGGTTATGGCCATTTTCAAGCGCACCCACGTACCCAGACCCGTGAGCCGTATCCGGCACCGCATCGGTGTGGCCTTTCTGGTGGTTAGCACCCTGCCATACTATGCGGCGCTGGTGTACCTGCTCTTTTTTTCCCACAAGGAAACGGCGATCACGTTTTTGGCCTGGGCGATGGTAGCAGGGGAAGCGGCCTTCATTGCCGGTTTGTTTTTGCTGGGCGGGGAGTTCTGGGAGCGCTTGAAACACTTGTTCGACTGGCCGGGAAACCAATTGGGCGAGGTAGGCAGCGCGGCGTGAGGCCCGGCTCAAGATGTGAAGGGCAATAAGAAATGAAAACCTTTTTTATTGCGCATGGAAAGAAGTAATGATATTTTCATAAATTCTAAGAACCAAGCGGAGACCTCTCCATGCACGATATCAACTATTTCCATGAGCACGAGCTCAAAGAGCATGATTTTTTAGGCTGCTGCAAGGACTGCCGCGCCAGCCTGAATATCATCAAGCCCCACATCTTAGCCTTTGCCGAACGGATCAGGAAATACACCCGAAAAATGCTTGAGGACCTCTCTCAGGACGAGCTTTACCGGCTCTACCAGATCTTAGACGACCTGGCCCACCTTGATGCAGGGGAACACCTTGCAGGGCTGATCCTTGAAGAAGAGGCGATCAGGTCCGTGCTCCCGGTGATCCGGTCCTATTATTCCACCTTTTTCAGCATACATGAAGAGCATCTCGCAAAGCAGTTGCTCGGTTCCAGCAATCCGTGGGAGACCTTGAAAACTTTTCCTCTCTACCCCCGGTATGAGGCCTTGGTGAAAGGCCAGGTGGAGGCCATGCCCGTTGCGCCGGGCAGCAGACTGGCCTTTATCGGATGCGGTCCCGTGCCGATGAGCCTGATTCTCATGAGCCGCTCTTACGGGATCAGGTCGGTCGGCTTGGACGGATCGGCTGGAATCGTTGAATTGTCTAAAAGGGTGATTGCATGTCTGGGGCTGGAAAATAATATTGAAATCGTTCACGGAGATGACTCCTCGCTCGAGGATCTGGACTGGGATGTGGCCCTTGTTGCGGCCTTAGCAGAACCTAAGGCGCGGATCTTTCGAAACCTGCGAAAGATTATCAGAGAACAAAGACCTGCCCCGGTCATTTACAGGACTTATACCGGGATGCGGGCTGTTCTATATGAGCCTGTTAAATCCGCAGATATTGAGGGTTTCAAAATCGTCAAGAAGATATTCCCCACAGGGCGGGTCAACAACACAACGGTTTTCGCTAAGTTGGACGAATGATGGATATGACACCGGACTCTATCAAGGCCGAATTCCTCCAGATCCATGCCTTGCTCGGGGATCTAACAGACGATCAAATAGATAAGGAACCAGGCCATATCTATCGCTCCCACTTTGATAGATTAAACCGCTTAGCCGCGGTCCATGTGGAGGAAAGAGTTGCACAAAGGCTTCTCTCCGATCCGGAACTGCGGGCTGGTATAAGGCGTATCTCCCATCTTAAAAGGATCAACGGATTGAGATTGGAGATCAAATGCGCAGAATCGATCGTTGCCGATCCCGACCCATGGGCACGGTTAGAACAATTCGTGTACTACCCAAACTACGTTGAGCTGGCACGCATGGAGTATAGCGGGGCAAAGCTTAATCCACAAGACAGGGTGGTTTTTTTAGGGAGCGGGCCCCTTCCTTTGAGCCTTATATGCCTCTACAGGCAATACGGCATTGAAAGCACAGGGATAGAGCAGGCCCCGGAATATGTGGAGCTTTCAGGGAAACTTGTTAAGACACTTGGACTGGACGGGCGTATCCGTATTGTACATGGGAACCACTTCTCCCTGCCATTAAAAGAGCGGTGCAGGCTCGTCATGGTGGGGGCCGATGCATTGCCAAAGGAAGAGATCTTCGCCCATCTTGCCAAAGCCCTTTCCCCTGGAGAAATGATTTCTTACCGGATCTATGAAAAGGGTTTGAGGCGCCTTTTAGACGACCAGTCTCTCTTTTGTCTCCCCCCGGAATTTTCGGAATACGCCCGCATCCGGCCGGAACCACCTGTGAACAACACCTCGGTGTTCGCGGTTAAAGTCAATTAAGACCCGAAAAAGCAAAACCAATGCCGGAAAAGCCGTCAAATATCACAGAGCAGATCCCGACTCCTTTTCTTCTTGTTGAAGAAAAAATCGTAAAGAACAACATCAGACGGATTCACGATTATGCGGACCGCCACGGGTTTTCTGTACGCGCACACGTAAAGACCCACAAGTCGATCGCCATCGCCCGGATGCAGATCGATGCGGGAGCGGTTGGTATTGCAGTCGCAAAGGCCGGTGAAGCAAAGGTTATGGCCAATCTGGGGGATGTGGATATTACCGTAGCCTATCCTATCGTAGGAGAGACGCGCGCAGAAAGCGTTGCCCGGCTATCTGTGGACCGGGCTATCAGTGTTGCGGCCGATTCCGAATACGTTATGGATGGCCTTTCGCATGCAGCGGCAAGGCATGAAACCGTCATAGGAATCTACATTATCTTTGATGCCGGGCTTCGCAGGTGCGGGGTCTCCGATCCCGATCAGGTCGTAAGACTCGCCCGATATGCAAGAACCCGTCCCGGGCTACGGTATGAGGGAATTCAAATATATCTGGGACACCTGTACGGAGATGCAGCAGGCGATCCGGCGAGTTTCAACAAGATCAATCGCTTGTGGGGGCCTGCTCACAAGGCCTTGTGCTCTGCCGGCCTTGCTCCCGCAACGGTCTCTTCCGGTTCCACTCCGTCGCTGTTCAACACCCACCTTGTGGAGCGTGTGAACGAGATCCGGGTGGGCACCGCCGTCTTGAACGACTATTTCGTCCTGAAGTTCGGACACTGCGACCTTGAAGACTGTGCGTTGAGGGTGGTTGCCACCGTTGTTTCCGATATCGTTCCCGGTCAGGTATTGATCGACGCAGGTTCAAAGGCCCTCTCCGCAAAACAACTTCTTCGGCGTGAGAAACTTGAGATGGGATATGTGGTCGAATATCCCGAGGCAAGGGTCTTTCGCCTCCACGAAGAACACGGCTGGGTTGACGTCAGCATATGCAATCATCCGCCAAAAACAGGGGACCGCATGAGCATTATTCCGGTCAACGCTGCCCTGTGCATGAATCTCTACGATCATTTCTATCTTCGCACGAACAAGGGGCTTCTGAAGAAGGAACG
>JAUWPC010000369.1 GCA_030611815.1 Desulfobacteraceae bacterium | reverse complement strand
CAGGCTTGGTGGCGTGGGAGAAGAAACAGGGGCCATTCTCAAGAAACTGACAGGCCAGGATGTGCTCAATCAGAGGCTCTCTTATCTTATGAGAAGCGGATCGCCCGACTCTTTAGACCTGATGGTAGCTGTCAATTTCGCAAATATGGCTATAGATCTCTTTCTGAAGAACGCCTTTGGACGACTCGTCGCTTTGAGCAATGGAAACTATACGGACATCCCGCTCAGCACCATCACCACAGGTCAAAAGAGGGTGGATATACGGGAACTCTACGATATTGAGGAATATCGTCCCAAGATAAGGCACGTGAGCGGGAAACCGATGTTTCTTTATTAGCTAAAAGGAGCTTTAGGGATTGGTTTTAGCGTCGGCCATTTAGATTTTTTTCTTACTCATAATCTTACTCATAATCGAACATCCCCGCCTGCCTCGCGTTGCGAAGCATTGCGGGCAGGTCTCAAGCAGACTGTAAAAGAGTATGATTAAGATTACGAATATGATTATGAGCTTTGCACTGGATAGGCTATTAGCGTTGGTCGTTTGGGGTTTTTTATTAGGAATCTATGTCACGAAGTTCCATAACTTTAGTTCACTTTAGGCACTTTAGTTCACTTTAGGCACTTGATAAAAGGGAGTAACCCATGGATGAAAAAATAAAACAGGCCTTGGTTGAAATCGTTGGACAAGAGAACTACACCGATAGCCTGATCGATATGGTCTCCTTTTCTTATGATGCCTCAGAGCACAGCCACAGACCTACATGTGCTGTCTGGGCCGAGACCGCGGACCAGGTATCTGAGATATTGAAGCTTTCCAACAGGACAAAGATTCCGGTTATCCCCCGGGGTGCCGGGACAGGCCTTTCCGGTATGGCCGTCCCGATTGAAGGAGGGATTATCCTGGATCTGAGCTGCATGAACACTATTGTGAAAATCAGTATAGAAGATCGTCTGGCAATTGTTCAGCCTGGGGTCGTTTATGTTGATCTCGAAAAGGCCCTCGCCCCCTTTGGATTTTTTTTCCCCCCTGATCCGGCAAGCGGAAAGGTCAGCACACTTGGAGGGAATGTGGCCACCAATGCCGGCGGACTCAAAGGAGCAAAGTACGGCACAACCAGGGATTATGTTTTAGGCCTCCAGGTAGTCCTCCCGGACGGCAGGATCATGAGAACAGGTTCTAAAGCAATGAAAAGCGTATCGGGATATGACCTGACAAGGCTCTTTGTGGGCTCTGAGGGGACGCTCGGGGTTGTCACGGAGATCATCCTTAAAATAAACCCGAAGCCTACTGCGACCAGCACTGCCCTTGCCACCTTCGACAGTTTAGAGGACGTGGGGAGGGCTATCAACCAGATCATGCACAGCGGTATAGTCCCGAGCGCCCTGGAGATATTGGGGAGGGAAACACTTGCGGCCATCAATCAAAACACCGATCTCAATCTCCCCGAGGTAGATGCCATGCTCCTGGCAGAGACCGACGGCTATACCCAGGAAGAAACTGATTACCAGATAAAGAAAGTAATTGAGGTCTTTGAAGAGAATAATGCCAAAGAGGTCAAACAGGCCAAAACCGACAAGGAGGTGGAAGATCTATGGGCGGCCAGAAAATCTGCCTATGCGGTCTTGGCCAGGATCAAAACACATTTTGTCCTCGAAGATGTGACCGTTCCCATGACGAATATTGCTGAACTCTTAAAAGGGATTGAGGAGATCTCAAAGAGGCATAATATACAGATTGCCACCTTTGGTCATGCAGGGGACGGAAACCTGCACCCACAGATCCTCTACGACGGCTATGATCCGGAACAGGTGAGGCGGATGGAAGAGGCGATCGCCGATCTCTTTCAATTGGCCATTGATTTAGACGGAACACTCACCGGTGAACATGGAATCGGATTGTCCAAGGCCCCATACATGACTTTGGAGCATGACCCGGCAGCAATGGACGTGATGCGCCATATCAAGAAGATGTTTGACCCTAACAATATCCTAAACCCGGGCAAGATGGGATTGGAGGCATAAGAAAAGTGCCTAAAGTGAGCTAAAGTTGATGAATTTGTTTCTTTTTCCAATTGGGAGATAAGATATGGAAGCAAAGTACGAATTTGAAAAAAAATATCGCGAGCAGATACTGAAGTGCTCTCGATGCGGGTTTTGCCAGGCGGTCTGCCCTGTATATGGAGCGACCCTCCGGCCGGCCCTCAATGCACGGGGTAAGATGCTCGTTCTAAAGGAGGTCATGGACGGGAAGATTGAACTGAACGATGAATTGATCGAGACCCTGTTCCAATGCACAACCTGCGCCAATTGTTTCGAGAACTGCCCCTCCGGGGTAGAGGTGCCCGAGATCATTAAGGAGGCAAGGAAGGATATGGTCAAGGTCGGGTCATGCCACCCGGCCTTCAAGGGGATGAATGATGTTCTAAAGAAGCACACCAATATCTATGCTGAAGACGCGCCAGAGGATTTTGAGAGGGAGAGGAACAAGCAGGCGGAATACGTCTACTTCATCGGTTGCGTAGGGTCTTATCGCGAGGATGAGGCCACCATGGCCACATTAGATCTGTTGGATCGTCTAAAGGTGAACTACACACTAATAGATGAGGTCTGTTGCAGCGGCGTGCTTGAAGATGTCGGGTACCAGATAAACGAAAACCTGGCTATGAAGGATATCGATCTCATCCTGAAAACGGGCGCTATGACGGTCATCACCGGCTGTCCCTATTGTTCCCGTACCTTCAACAACAAACCCCAGTATGCCCGGCTCAAAGAGAAGGGGGTTAAAATCATCCACATTACTCAGTTTTTGCAGGATTTTGATTTCAATGTAAAGACGGACAAGAGGGTGACCTATCATGATCCATGCGATTTGGGACGACATTGCGGAATCTATGATGAACCGCGCAACACGATCAGGAAGATCGCTCCCAACTTTGTGGAAATGCCGGACAACCGTGAAAACGCACTCTGCTGCGGGGCCGGTGGCGGTGTGAGGGGTGCCTATGCCAAGAACTCCATTGCCATGGCGAGGCGCAGGCTGCAACAGGCTGAAGAGGTGGGGGCCGAGATTGTACTAACCGAGTGCAATTCCTGCGCCCATAACCTGGCAAACGCCAAATTGCGCAAGCAAAAATTCAGGATCTATAATACAACCGAGTTCATTAATGAATTAATGGAAGAGGCAGAGTAATTTCTTTG
>JAUWPC010000294.1 GCA_030611815.1 Desulfobacteraceae bacterium | reverse complement strand
GCGTTAGCGATTAAGGATTTCCACAATAACCGTCCAAAATTCAAAGGTGTTGGTGTATACACATCAGATCCTGGTAACCAGTGAAAAATACAGAGTTTATGTGGAATTATACCATAAGTCGTGATAAACTCACGCTAGTTAGTTTTGAGAGGATTACTCCAAATCCTGAAGCTTTTGAATTTTTGCGAGACCATCAAAAATGTATATGAAAAAACCGTAACCGTTCGCGGATTTAGGGAGGAGCATCCTTGAAAAGCTTGAGGGGAGGATAAAAAAGGGATAGAAATCTCAAACCTGAACGACTATGTTAAATCAAGGCAACGGCGCCTTTTTTTTCTTTATAGCCTCTACGATTTGAGGCATGATTTCTCCGGCGCTACCCTGAAAAAAAATATCTGTGAGGCTGTCGGTCAAGTGAGTCCTTTCCTTGTTAATTTCAATGATCTTTGCACTATTTCCTTTGGCAATGGACGGTATGGTGTTGACAGGTGAAACAACCGCCGAAGTCCCCACCACTAACAGGGCCTCCGCTGATGAGGCAAGCTCAAAGGATCGGCGCATTGCTTCTTCCGGAATAGCTTCGCCGAAAAAGATGACATCCGGTTTCAACACATTTTGACACTCGCATCTTGGAGGATTTTCATCTCTTTTTTCTTCAGCCTTGTATCGTTTCCCACACCAGAGGCAGGAAAGCGTGCTCGAGTTCCCGTGGTACTCAATAACGTTCCTCGAACCACCAGCTTGATGCAGATTATCGATATTCTGAGTTATGATACAATGGAGGAAGCCCATAGTTTCAAGCTCTCCCATAGCGAGATGCGCGTTATTGGGTCTTGCTTGACTTACCACCTCATCCATTTCCCAGAGCATTTCCCACACTTTCTGGGGGTTAGCCCTGAATGCGCTAATCGTGGCGTATTCAGCAGGGTCATATTTGGACCATAGCCCGGCAGCACTGCGGAAGTCGGGGATCCCGGATTCCACAGAAATCCCGGCTCCGGTCAATGCCAATGTCACTCTCGACCCGGTTATGATATCAGCAGCCTGTTCAATCAGTTCCTGCATCATCGAACCCCTTTCCTGCTCGATTTTTACCAACGGATGTTTGCATACCCGGATAAACCGGAACCAAACAAAGATTTTACCACGAAGCACACGAAGGGCACGAAAAATGAGTTTCTGATGGTTTCATGGTCTCTTCGTGTTCTTCGTGATCTTCGTGGTGAACAATTTTCTGCGCACTTTGAACACAAATCTATTCATGGAATATTAAACCGCTTCAAAAACGAGCTTTCCTCTCCTGCTATCATACCGGGTAAGCCGCCCCCGCAATGTCTTCTGTTCGCCGAAAATATTGACCAGCCTTACCTCATCACCCTCAAACTCCACTAAATCAACACTTTCAAGTATCTTTTTTTCTTCCTTCCCTTTTAAGATATAAGCATGGGCCTCGCACATCTCTTACCTCCTGTTTGTACGCCGAAGATCTTTTTCCGGCTCAGAAGCCATTCTTTTAGGTTTTCAGATCATTCCTCGATCTCTTGCAACGCATTACTTAGACAATCACCAATCTTCGCCGTTAAGTCAATCATCTCCCGAATATACCCCGCACTCTTTGTTTTTCCTGCATCTTCAAGATGGTCGGCAAAAATCTGGTATTCCTCATAATGATGATCATTATGAGTTTTCCAGTGCTCTAATCTAATCTTTGCCTTTTCAACAAAATCCATAGTTGCCCTCCGTTTAACAGATTCAGATTCAATAACACGTTAAAGAATGTAACCCGGGATGTCAATCAAATTTGGATTGTCCCAAACAGGACCGGGCCCAAACTGATAAATATATTGACTGGCAGCGATTTGTGTGGTTAATATTCCCAGAATCTTGATTTTGCAAAGAAGGAGGGTCCAACATGGAGAACATTCTTGATGGAAAACGAATCCTGATCGTTGACGATGAGCCTGACATATTGGAAACCTTGGTTGAACTCCTTGATATGTGTCTTGTTGATAGCGCGCCCAATTTTGAAACCGCGCAGAAGTTCCTCAACAAAAACAGATATGACTTGGCAATCCTTGACATAATGGGAGTCAGCGGTTACGAGCTTTTGGAAATAGCAAACGAGAGAAACATCCCTGCTCTAATGCTCACGGCTCACGCAGTCAGCCCTGATAATCTGGTAAAATCTATCAAAGGGGGGGCACAATCCTATATCCCCAAGGACAAGATCTCTGAAATTACCGTTTATATCGCCGACATATTGAAATCCCGCGAAAAAGGCGGTAAAAGAGGGACAGACTGGTTTGAAAAACTCGAACCATATTTTGACAAGAAATTTGGAGAGGGATGGAAGGAAAAGGACAGGGAATTCTGGGACGTGTATGATCGAAAATACCGTGCAGGCAAAGATGAAATCGAAGGGATGCTTTAGCGCCCAATACAGAAATCCTGGCTCGACACAGATTCTAAAATTTTGGGCAATGTAAAAGGATGTAAGGACCTGAAGAAGCAGGGGCCAGTTGCGTCCTATCTTCCATTCTTTAGGGGGAGCTTGACCAAAAACCTTGTACCAAGGCCCACATCACTATCGAGAAACAGTTTGCCACCCAAATCCTCCACAAGCACCATAACACCTGCCAGACCCAGCCCATGACCCCTGACACTGCAAGAACCTCTGTAGTCGGGATCCATCTGGAAATAGCACTCAAAAATCTTCTTATGAAAGGCTGATGGGATACCCTTGCCATCATCCTTAACAGAAAAAACAATGGCATCTTCTGTCCTGTCAACCTTCAATTCCACGATATTTTTTCGATATTTCAGTGCATTGCCCAGTAGATTTCTCAAGATCTGCTTTAGTTTTGCGTGATCCTGACAGATTTCCTCACACCAGAGATTCTCATCTACAAACAGAAGGACGCCTTTATTCTTCAATACTGCCCCGACTTGGGCCAACTTGGCGCATTGTTTAATCTCTTCGGAGGCGCTGATATCGGTCAGGTCAAATATCTCCTCAAGGGCCTGTTCTATTAAGTTTGACAGTTTGAATTTAGAGAAATTAACTACCCCCTCCCTCGATTTTCCCAATTCCATGGCGTCATTTACTAATGTCTTTAGGACCTTGGTATTCCTCAGCGCCCGTGTGAAAACCTTCTCCTGTCGCTCCGTAATAGGGCCATATTTCTCCTGCTTATTCATTAAGGCCATGAGCCCTGCTTCGATCACTGCAAGAGGCACCTTAAGATCGTGAATCAGGAGATCAATCTTAATTCTTCCCCGTCCCGAGGGCGAATCTCCTTTATTTCCCTGGCCATTGTCGGTTGGTTCCAGCAAGGTTAGAGAATCAGAACTCGACCCTTTTATGTCTCGGGCAATATTCATTTGAACATTTCGTATTTTCTTTATTTTTTTAATTCCCTTAGAAAAAATCAACTCAGAGAACACCCCCTTAGACTTCAGTCACAGCCAAAGACAATCCCGACATAACCGACGAAACTGCTGTCCGGCCTCACATCATAGCTGGTTGAATATATCATCTCTTTCGCTTTCACGGCGCCCAATTCCTTTGCAGCAACAATCGCTGCTGCTACAGCTCCTGGACAACAGATATTGTGGCTCTCAAATGATTCATCAATCACTGCATGTTCATCCATTTCCACCATTAAATCAACTGCGCGTTTATCGTTAACCTTTTTTACCCATTCAACCGCCTCTTCACCAGTGCCTTTGGGCATGTATCCGTAATTATAACCATAATGGGTTAAATCCGTAGACCCGAGGACAATGGTTTTCCTTCCCATCTCTTTTGATATCTCAACTGCCCTCTTCGCAATTTTCAAAGAGGCGGGATTAGGAGGAAGTCCAATCGGAACAATCTTAATCTCAGGAAAGGAGTATTTTATAAAAGGTAATTGTACCTCAATGGTGTTGTCGTGATCATACTGGGAAGTTGTTTCAACGTCAAAAGGAAATTCTGTCGTCAATTGCGTGGCAAGGTCGACATCTACCTCCAATTCCCCGAGTGGCGTGGCCCACTGCCCCTCTTTCATGATAATATTGTCACTCGTCGAATGAAGGTGCTGGCCAAAGATAATGCAGGTATCCGCTCCATCCTTAACACTGAGACATTTGATGACCTTACACGCGATTTTCCCGGAAAAAACCCATCCCGCATGAGGAACAATCCCTCCCACAATATCTCCCCAGGTATCCGGACAAAGAAGTTCGGAATCGAAAAACCGTTCAATGGTCCTCCTGCAGTCAGACTCTTCCCCAGGGTACCAGGATCCGGCAAGATCCGCTCTCCTTACCTTCACAAAAATCACCTCCCCTCTGTTGATTGACTATTGATCCCGCGATGCGCGGGATTGAATATTGTTGGAGCGCAGCGAAAACCCCGATTCATCGGG
>JAUWPC010000056.1 GCA_030611815.1 Desulfobacteraceae bacterium | reverse complement strand
AAGAGAAGGCAAAGATCGTTCTTGCGTATTATGACGCAGACGATTCGGACTCACAGGAAACACTAAAAGTATTGGCAGACATGGGCGTTGAGGCAGAAGCCCGCAAGATAGACGTATCTTTGTTCAAGGATGTTGACCTGTTTTTCAGAGAAATCTTTGGAAAATTTGAGAGGGTCGACGTACTCGTGAATAACGCAGGGATTACAAGGGACACCCTTTTAATGCGGATGAGCGAAGAGGACTGGGATGGCGTGTTGAATGTAAATCTGAAGGGTGTATTTAATTGTACACGGGCAGTAGTCCGTCCCATGATAAAGGAGAGGGCGGGACGTATTGTCAACATATCCTCTGTGGTGGGGCAAATAGGAAACCCGGGGCAGGCCAATTATTCTGCTTCCAAGGCCGGAGTAATCGCCTTAACCAAGACTACGGCTAAGGAGTTAGCCGGCAGGGGGATTACGGTCAATGGAGTGGCGCCGGGATTTGTTGACACTGAAATGACGGCTGTCCTCTCCGACAAGGTAAAGGAGGGCTTTTTAGCTCAAATTCCTTTGGGGAGAATGGGAATGCCGGAAGAGGTGGCAGAGGCTGTCTACTGGCTCTGCTCTGATGCCGCAAGTTATATTACCGGACAGATCCTTAATGTAAATGGCGGAATGTATATGTAGGGCCATGTAAAAAGTCCTTTTTACATGGATTTAGGTATTGAGGGATTTAGGTATTGAGGTATTAAAATCAACTTTCTCTCTGAAACGTAGGCTCTCAACGAGCCAGAGGCCAGGGACCAGTTTTAAATAAATTGTGCGGTATTTTTTTTGAGGAAATCAATAAATTTCAGTCAGGGAGGTAATGGTTTATGTCAGATGTTGCGGATAAAATCAAGAAGATTATATGTGAGCAGTTGGATGTGCCTGAAGAAGATGTGGTTCCCGAGGCTTCCTTTGTGGATGACTTAGGGGCTGATTCATTAGATCAGGTGGAGCTTATTATGGCGATGGAAGAGGAATTTGATGTATCTATTCCAGACGAAGATGCTGAAAAGATAGGGACTGTTCAAGACGCAATAGACTATGTCCAGAAGGTACTTGCATAATGATCTTTGACGCTGACCTCTTTAGAACCTAACTGAAACCGCAGGGCCTGCACTTTGAGCTATCTTGTACCGTTAAGGGCGGTTTCTAAATCTGACACATGAGGGAGCAATAAGATGACCAGAAGGGTTGTGGTTACAGGCTTAGGGATGGTTACTCCTTTGGGAACCGGGGTTGAAAAAAACTGGGAATCAGTATGTTCCGGGACATCAGGGATTGGACCTATCACAAAGTTTGACACTACAGGCTTTGCATCCCAGATTGCCGGTGAAGTCAAGGATTTCAGATCTCAGGACTTTATGGATAAACAGCAGATCCGGCGCTTTGATATATTCATCCATTATGCCGTTGCTTCGGCAAGGATGGCCATGGAGGATTCAGGACTTAAGATCAATGATAAGAACGCCCATAGAGTCGGCTGTGTCACCGGCTCCGGATTGGGCGGGCTTGGAATGTTAGAGCATTTCCATTCTGTTCTTCTGGAAAAGGGCCCAAAACGAATCAGCCCATTTTTTATTCCGGGGATTATTGCCAACATGGCGCCTGGGCAGATTGCCATTGAATTCAGCGCTAAAGGACCCAATATCTCCATTGAGACAGCATGCGCAGCCAGTACTCACGCCGTTGGAGAGGCCTTCAGATTGATCCGGGATGGCATTTCAGACGCAATGATAACCGGGGGAGCCGAAGCGGTAATAACCCCGCTGGCCGTTGGCGGCTTCTGCTCCATGCGCGCCCTTTCCACAAGGAACGACGCACCGGAAAAGGCGTCAAGACCCTTTGATCTGGATCGAGATGGTTTTATTATAGGTGAAGGCGCAGGGATACTAATTTTAGAGGAGATGGAATGTGCCCTTGAAAGAGGCACTAATATCTATGGGGAGGTGGTAGGCTATGGACTGACAGGCGATGCCTACCACGTATCAGCTCCAGAGCCTGAGGGTGAGGGAGCGATTCATTGCATGAAAGGGGCGCTCGATTTTGCTGGACTTATACCTGAAGATATAGATTACATCAACGCCCATGGCACATCGACTAAACTGAACGATCTGTCGGAAAACAAGGCGATCAAAGCCGTGTTTGGAGACCACGCCTATAAACTGAGCATCAGCTCTACAAAGTCTGTTACCGGTCATCTCCTTGGTGGAGCCGGGGGTGTTGAGTCGATCTTCACATTGCTCACAATAAAGAACGGAATAATTCCCCCCACGATGAATTATGAAACGCCTGACCCGGAGTGCGATCTGGATTATGTCCCCAATAGGGCGAGAAAGGCGGAGGTTCGGACGGCCATGTCCAACTCCTTCGGGTTCGGTGGCACCAACGCCACCCTGATTTTTAAGGCATATGAAGCAAATAGCTAAGGAGAAATTAAAGGATTGCGAATTCAGGGATTGAGGAATTAAAGATCTTAAAAATGTACCCAAAAGTGCTTGATTTCCCTGGATTCCCGCATTCGCGGGAATGACGAAACCGGGTCAGTGACTTTTTGCGAGTTTGTCACATTTAATCCCTGAATCCCTAAATTCCCAAATCCCTAAATTGAATAATATGAAGATTATAATCGGTTCAGATCATGGTGGATTTGATTTAAAGGAGGCTTGCAAGGCCCACCTTGAGGGGTTGCCCCAGTGGGAGGTCACAGATGCTGGGGTATTCAACCGGGATCCGGCAGATTATCCCAAGGTTGCCCACAAGGTAGCACAAGGAGTAGCAAAAGATGAATACCAGCGTGGGATCCTGATTTGCGGGACCGGCCTTGGTATGGGGATCGTGGCTAACCGTTATAAAGGGGTCCGGGCGAGTGTCTGCCATAACCTTTTCACGGCCCGATTGAGCCGACAGCACAATGATGCCAACATCCTGGTTATGGGAGGACGGGTAATCGGCGTGGGTATTGCGCTGGAAATGGTGGATCTTTTCTTAAAGACCCCTTTTGATGGGGGGCGGCATGAGTTGAGGCTAAATCAAATTGACTGAAAAAGGATTTTGGAACGGGCAGAAAAGCCTGCCAAAACTGGACCCTGAGGTCCACGAAGCGATTTTGGCGGAGACAGAGCGAGAAAAACGCAGCCTCGTTATGATCGCGTCCGAGAACTATGCCAGTCGAGCCGTAATAGAGGCTCAGGCCAATGTGATGACCAACAAATACGCCGAAGGTTACCCTGGGGCCCGATACTACGGGGGTTGCGAGTTTGTTGATAAAGCGGAAAGATTAGCCATTGACAGGGTTAAGCGTTTGTTCGGCTCTGAGCACGCGAACGTTCAACCTCATTCCGGCTCCCAGGCCAACATGGCTGTTTACCTGGCTTTTTTAAAACCTGGGGACTCGATTATGGGCATGGATCTTTCCCACGGCGGTCATCTGACACACGGGAGTCCTGTGAGCTTCTCAGGCAAGATTTTTAAACCTATTTTCTATCGGTTAGACCCAACAACTCAACGGATAGATTATGACCAGGTGAGGACGTTAGCTAAGAGGCACAGGCCCAAGCTTATTGTTGCCGGTGCCAGCGCTTATCCAAGACTCATCGATTTTTCGGTATTTGCAGATATTGCCCATGAAAATGGGTCATATCTCATGGCTGATATGGCACATATTGCAGGGCTGGTTGCGGTTGGCCTGCACCCTTCTCCTGTTGGAAACGCCGATTTCATAACTTCCACTACTCACAAGACCCTGAGAGGCCCGAGAGGCGGCTTTATATTGTCATCTGAACAGTATTCGGGGAAATTGGATAAAGGGGTTTTCCCCGGCACGCAGGGGGGACCGCTTATGCATATTATTGCGGCCAAGGCAGTTGCGTTTGGGGAAGCGCTTGCGTATGAATTCACGGATTATCAGAAACAGGTTCTTGTTAACGCAAGGGTGCTTGCGGATGAGATCCTCGGTTACGGTTTTGATCTGGTTTCGGGAGGAACAGATAACCATTTGATCTTGATAGACCTGACCACAAAAGGAACAACCGGCCTTGATGCAGAGCGTCTTCTCGGGAACGCGGGTATTGTTGCAAACAAGAATACCATTCCCTTTGACAAGAGGGGACCCAAGGTAACCAGTGGCCTTAGATTAGGCACGCCTGCCTTGACAACACGAGGGATGAAAGAGGCTGAGCTAAAACAGATAGCGGCATTAATAAGAGACATACTGGAAAACCCGGACTCTGCCGACATCTTAAAACGAACTAAGGGCGTTGTTGCCGATCTCTGTGACAGCTTTCCGATCTATCCTTAAGAACTGAAGTGCCGAAAATGCCTAAAATTTGGAGTGCCTAAAGTTGATGGTCTCGTAAAAAGTCTCCAAGGCCGTCACTCCCGCGAAAGCGGGAGTCCATAAGCAGTTGATTTTCCTGGATTCCCGTTTTCACGGGAATGACAATAACGGGTGCTTTCTGACTTTTTACGAGTTCATCAATTTTGAGTTAATTAAAACGACTTTAACTGATTATAAATCGATGAATGATGTTGGGCATTTCAAATTTCGAGGTTTTCGTTCAGGCACGAATTAGTAAAGGGATTGAAGAAGATGAAAACCGTGTAAATCCTGTGTCGCTACAGGCGACCCGTGTCAAAAAAAGATTGGATGTGGATGAAGAAATTTTGAATTCACATAAGCCAATTTTCAACAGTCAGTTGTGGTACTCTTTGAAAGTGTTTTAGGTTTCCCGTAATTAATGTCATATTCATGGATAAGGCTATTGAGGCAATTTGTAAATCAGCATGGGCCAAAGGTGTCCCCTGTTTTTCCAGAAAGCTTCTGATCTCCCCATATTTTTTTGCAGCCGAGAAGTCAAATGGCAAAATGGTCGCACGCGGAAGAAGAACATCTTCAAAAAGTTTAAGCAATCTTGGCCTGTTTGAGGCTTTCATTACTCCATAATAAACCTCCGCGATGGTAATCGTCGTGGTGAATTGATCTCGTCTTGGTACCTTTTTCAAACGATTTAACAATGTTTCTGAGGGGATCTTTTTCATAACATTTGTATAGATGTCCGTATCAAAGATAAACACTATATCTCTACCTCTCTACCAAAGTCATCGGCCCTTCTTTGATATGCCTCCATGGTTTTCTCAGCCACTTCTTCAAGCTCGGGTGCCATGCCAACGGCTCCCAATAAACCATCTTCAGGAGGCCCTGCTTTGATCCTCTCCAGAAATTCCAAATCTTTAATGGATATGAGGGCAACGAATGGCTTGCCTCTTTTGGTAATAATGATATGTTCATTCGTATACGCTGCCCGGCTTGTATATTCTGAAAAAGAGCTTTTAGCTTTTGCCAAGTTTACCTGTATCATATTACACCTCCATTATAGTCATTATGACCATTATGGCTAATTTATTACAACCGCATTGAGTCGTCAACCAAAAAAATGATGATCCATGAAAATAAAAGTTCGGAGGACGGAGATCGCCCCAGTGAAATACGCTGCGCTGTGACTTCATCAATTTCACGGGGTAAAGATGGATTCATCAGGAGGAGCCATCGCGAGCACATTGCCTACGGATAAGCTGAATCATGATCAGGATGTAACGACAACAGGCGCAGCCATGAGCCGTCACGATATGCTATTCCCCGAAATCCCTTGCCGATTCGAAAACTGTAAAGCTTGTTACCGCCTGGGCCTTTTTGTGATAAAATAACTTCCCATTTTAGACCATAATCTGAATATACCTGTTGCCACGTCATGTTTGCCAATTTCCGCAAAGTATTTAGAGTGTTGTGCTGATCGCCTTTGGACAGATTGAAAAGCAGGCGTTGAAAGACAGGATTGTTCAAATCCAAACGTATGTGTTGATGTGTTTTCCGGCTAATCATTTGATCCGGGCTTCTAATTCCTCAAAGTTTGTATCCTCGGGCGGATTTTTCTCTGCCCAGGCAATTGCCTCGTTGAGTTCGGCTTGGACATCCGACCTGTGAAGCCACCTTTCATTATCGGGAATGAAGCGCCCCAGCTTGACAATCCAAACGCCTGTGTCGATTTCATCCAACATTACAGTTTGACCTGCAAATTTTTTACCTAAGGATATCTGCCCGCTGCTGCCGACTGTTTTTATAGTGTTCATAAATCCTCCTAAAATGAATATTATAATTTAAGATAGCATGAATGCATGATAAGTCAAGGATAAAGTGAATAATGGCCGGTCTTAGGTGCGTAAAGAGGAACGCATTGGGAATACAGCCCCAGTGAAATGCGCTTCGCTGTCAGTGACATGAATTTCACGGGGTAAAGAATTGAAGAAATGGAAATTCACCACAGAGGCACGGAGGACACAGAGTTAAATATATTTGTCCATAGGACAGTACCCTCTGTGATCTCTGCCTGCCCCGTAGCTCCGGCAGATGGTACTGGGGTGCCTCTAATGAGCTAAGTGAATGGGTGGTGAAAAATTGTTTTGTCAAAAGTCTTTAATCCCTGAATCATATTTTTAATTTGTATACAAAAATCCTATTTTTCCTTTGGCTTTTCGCGATCACGGTCATTTCACTCGTCGATTACTCATCCATTGCCGGGCTGAATCTTGCAAAAAAGGGTTTCGGCTCCGGGTTCTATTTGCATCTCGCATGCTATTTTGTCGCGGCCTGGCTTCTTTTCCTTGCCTATTTCCGTAAACGGGCCAAATTTTTTCTCCTTACCATGATCGGTCTGTTCCTGCTCGGCACTGCCTTTGAAATCGCTCAGCTATTTATCCCCAAAAGGACGTTTAACCCGACTGATGTTGCCGCAAATGGCCTTGGGCTGGCCGCGTTCTATGTCTGCCGCAAGATAGTGAGATAATTTTGGATGCTGGATGCTGGATGCTGGATGCTGGATGCTGGATGCTGGATGCTGGGGCGGTTCAATATTTTCTTTCCCTGCCCTTTGATCTCCGATGTTAACGATAGTTAAAATGTGTCGCTAACTTTTGGTCAGAATCGTCACTTTGTCCAATTTCCACGCCCCGGACCTGGGTACTTTCTCGGACATCTTCAAAAAATTCTTTATTAATATCTATTGGTTACGTGCTGTAAATCCTTTTGGTTTTCAAAAACAGGAAGAATGGCCTGATTTTTGCTATAAAGATGGGGGTCGCATGGTTGGCGCCGAAAAACAAGAAAAACCTGTATTCACCGCAGAGACGCAGAGAAAAAAGATCTTACAGCGTGATTGCAGTGAAGATAGTGCAGCGCACATAAGAATACGCTCACGAATAACATCTTTGTGGCCACAAGGCATGTTGTTATTTGTTTTCCTTTGTCCTGCAAGTCCCGCTTTTTTCAGCGGGATCAAAGAAAAACAAACCAAACAGTAAACTCTGCGTACTCTGTTTACCCCGTAGCTCCGGAAGATGGTACTGGGGCGTCTTTGCGGTGAAAAAATAGCTTTTAAGGACGGGTAACGGAAAATCAGAAAAGTGCATCTCATGGAGAGTGTGGACAAACGAAAATTCACCCGATTTCAGGCATCCGACAATGCCTTTGTTGCCTTTAACGGAGAGCGGAAACGGGTTGCGCAAATCTCGGATATCTCTCTCGGCGGGCTCTCCATCAGCTATAGCGGGGAAAAGATCGCGGACGATGAATTAAGGAGTGTCGATATCTATCTGTCAGATAATGGTTTTCGCCTGTCAGACATCGGGTGCAGCGTCATCTACGACGCAAAGAACGGATCAAACGGGTCTAACGGAAAGGGCGCCTTTCGATGCGGGCTTTGTTTTGCGCCCCTTGAAACGGAAAACAGGAACAAGCTGAAGGATTTTCTCAAAAACCATGCCATTGCCCCTGTGACGGCATTGCTTTCCAAACCCCGGACAGGGCCCAGAGTCCGGGAAAAGGCCATGGCCCTGTTCGCCGATTTCCTGCTCCTGACTATCGCGTTTTATGGCATGCAGTTAGTCAAGCGGGGCGGATTTGAATTGCCGGCCCTGTATCGCGATCTCTTCGGTGTCTTCTTTCTGTCATGGCTGATTGTATCGCTGGTGATGAAGAAGTACAGCCGGATTTTCCGGAGACCGTTTTCTGAATCTCTTGTGCTGCTCGTGAAATCGAATGCCGCCATCACCTTCATGGTCTCTTTTTCGGTTGTTTTGTGGACCGGGCTGGCCACGGTGTCCAGGGCTCAGACATTCGGCGTCTGCGCTGCTTTTTTCCTCCTCGAGGTCATCGGTTTTTCCCTTTATTACCTCTTCATCGGCCGCAGGGCCAATGGCAGGCAGATCTCGAGGACCGAAGACAAAAAAACGTCACTCACGATCTCCTACCCGTTGATGTTGATCGATGCGGCCCTGGTCTTTGCGGCCTTCATGGCGATGAATTATGTCAAAAGGGGCAGTTTTTCCATCCCGCCCCAGTATGATCAGGCTATTTTTGTAATGTACGGTCTGTGGCTAATCAGCTATTTTGTGGTGCAAAAATTCGACACCCGGCATTTCAAGACCTCCTATTTGGCAGCCATCGGCCATTGTCTCAAGGCCACGGTCTTTATGGGCGCCACTCTCGCTGTCCTTATATTTGCCTTCAGGCTTTTTTATTATTCCCGTCTCCAATTATTCGGGACCTTAGGCGTCTTTCTGCTGTTTGAGCTCGGGATCTACTACCTGTACTATCTTTACAGCAGATACGGAAAACTTGAAAAGGACATTGAAACCGCGGCCGAGGTCAGGGAGATACTCGAACGTCAGGAGGCCGACAAAGAAACAGAGGGCCGTACGTCCGGAGAGGAACGGCGCTGCAGGGTCAGAGAGCCTGTTGAAACAAAGCTGGACCACGCGCTGGAATTTTTCAATCCCCGTCTTTTTGATTTTATCCGGGAGACAATTGATCTGCCGAGGGTCGAGCGGCGCTATACGTCCGTTTTGAGCACCAGTGAAATAGATGATGTGGAGGCCCTCGATGCCAACGGGTACAGGCTTCTGATCAACCTTCACAAGACCAATGACGTGCGATGGTTCAACCGGTATTTTCTTCAGGTACACAGCAAACTCAAAAACCGGGGCTTTTTCATAGGAAAGGCACACACCATCGGCACCCACAAAAGGCATTACAAGCAAAAATATCCCAGTGTAATCGCAAAGGTTTTCTATGCTGCGGATTTTATATGGTCCAGGGCCTTCCCGAAACTGCCCTATACCAAGAAACTCTATTTTGCCATAACAAAGGGGAGAAACAGGCTGGTTTCAAAGGCCGAGGTTTTCGGCAGGCTCTATTTTTGCGGATTCAAGGTGGTTGCCGACGTTGAAATAGACAACAGTCTCTATTTTGTCGCTCAGAAGGTGAGAAAGCCGGCTACCAGCAAGAACCCCACCTTTGGCCCGCTCGTATTGCTGAACCGTCGAGGTTTTGCCGGTCAGAATATCACCGTGTACAAGTTCAGGACCATGTATCCATACTCCGAATTCCTGCAGGAGTATGTCTATGAGAATAACAACCTCGAGAGCGGTGGTAAATTCAAAAATGACTTCAGGGTCACCGACTGGGGCAAATATATGCGTTCCACCTGGCTGGATGAGCTTCCCATGCTCTACAACTGGCTGAAAGGGGACCTCAAGTTATTTGGCGTGCGGCCCTTGAGCCACCAGTACCTCGGGCTTTATTCGGATGAGCTTAGGGAATTGAGAAAAAAGGTGATGCCCGGGCTGATACCGCCCTTTTATGCGGATCTTCCTAAAACACTGCCCGAAATCATCGAGTCCGAGCTGCGTTATATCAAGTCTTATATGAGATCGCCGGTGCGGACACAGTTGAGCTATCTGTGGAATTCGGGACAGAATATTATTATGAAGGGGTCGAGGAGCAATTGATGATTGATGATTGTTGATTGTTGATTGAAGGGCCAAGGGTGGAGGACGGGCCTTTGGATTGTTGATTGAGGGGCTGAGGGCGCCAAGTTACAGGTTGGGGATTGGACGAATCAGGATTGGGGAATTTGGGGATTTCTATTCACTTTTGGCACTTCAAACTTTAGGCACTTTAGCTCACTTTAGGCACTTCAAACTTTAGCTCACTTTAGGCACTTCTTAGTAAATGGATCGTATCGTTAATCAAACCGTAGCGCCGGAGCACGTCCGGGAAATGAACCTCCTCCTCCTGTGCGCCAGGGGATCTTTGGACGGGGATGCAATAGAACGGATACAGTCGATTTCAAAAGAGGATATCGATTGGAAATACTTGGTGGAAACGGCGATTGCTCATAATGTGCATTGCCTCCTGTACAAAAGCCTTGAAACAGCATCTCCGGAAACCGTCAAAAAACCGGTCTTTCAAGAACTCAGGTCGAGGTTCCAGGACAACGAAATCCGGAACCTGTTTTTTGCCGGGAAATTGCTGGCCCTTTTAAAGCTTTTTCGCGAACACGGGATCAGGGCCATCCCCTTCAAGGGACCGGTCTTAGCCGAAATGGTTTATGGTGATTTTGCCCTGCGGGAGTTTGGGGATCTGGATGTGCAGGTGGACAGAAGGGATGTCTTAAGAACACTCGACCTCCTTGCAGGCCAGGGATTCCGCCCGGAAATAGACCTGGATAGGGAGCAGTTTTCAGCCTATGTTGCCAAAAAGAACGGCATGTTAATGACCCGGACCACCGGACTGATGGTGGACCTTCACTGGGAGATGTCCGGGAATTACACGTTTGATCCGCTGGTGTTGGATGAAATAGAAAATGACCTTGTGTGGACAACCCTTGCGGGGCACCGGGTACAGCACCCCGGGAGGGAGTCTCTGCTGGTATATCTATGCCTTCACGGCACCCGGAACTGCTGGAAAGACATAGAATCGCTGAGCAGTATCGCCTCTTTGATTGAATCCCGTGACCAATGGAACTGGGTGCGGGCGCTTGACCTTGCTGACCGGATGCGCTGCAGGCGGATGCTGCTATTGACCCTAACTCTGGTGCACGATCTCTTTGAAACAAGGCTTCCAAAGAACGTTTTGAGCCTTATACAAAAGGACTCTGCGATTCCTGATCTGGCTCTACAGGTCTGCCGTCTTCTTTTTGAGGACAGGGAACCATGGCCCAAGCACGTTTCGAAGTTTTCCCTCTTTCACTTCCGGGTAAGGGACAGATGGTCGGAAAAGATTCGTTACGGCAAACATCTGGTCTTTGGCGCCACGGCCCGGGACTGGCTCTGTTTCCCGGTGCCGGGGAAACTTTCCTTTCTGCATGGTCTCGCGCGGCCGGTCCGCCTTGTGACTGTGTTGTTTTTGTCTTTAACACGGAACCTGGTTCGCTTCGCTCATAATAGGGATTGTTCACCGCAGAAACGCAGAGGACGCAGAGAGAAAATATGTTTTCTTTTCTGGTGACCCCGGAGGAATAGGCTTCACATTCCACAGGGCAGGGACGCCAGAAAAGAAAAGATCTTACAGCGTGATTGCAGTGAAGATAGTGCAGCGCACATAAGAATACGCTCACGAATAAAAAAGTAACCTCCGCGTCCTCTGCGCCTCTGCGGTGAAATGCGTAACCGCACAAGTTGGAATGGGGTAATTAAAACTAATTGAGGGATTAAGGGATTGAAACGTGAAGCGTGAAGCGTGAGAATGTAAACTTTGAACTTTGATGCGGGTTGAGACGCGGCGGTCAGATCGCGGTGGGTAAAAAAAGAGCCGGATACGACAGGAAGTTTTACAGGACGGCAGGGATCACCTTTGAGGTCCGGTCGGACCTGCCGATCAGCGAAGATACCTTTGACCGGAAATTCAAGGTCTTTGAGGTAGACGGTCCCGGTGAGGACAATGTCGTCATTCACCACCATTTTGAAGCCCCGGAGCTCGATGAGCGGTCTTTGGGGAAAGAGATTTACCGTAAAATCCCGTGGGCAATTTATCAAAACAGGGAGGGCTATGTCTATCTGTGGATCCCCCCATTGCATGCGGCCGACGGGAAACGCCGGGTGGCCTTTTTCAACCGGGATCACACCAGGGGAGAGATTTACAACGACCGGACCAGGCTTGAAGCATATCGTGCCGGCGGCGCGGGCTCGCTGACCCTTTTCCCCACGGACCAGATCCTGATAGGTAGAATCCTATCTGCCCGGCAGGGATGCATTCTCCATTCGGCAGGGATGATTATTGAGGGGAAGGGCTACCTCTTTGTGGGGCATTCGGATGCCGGGAAATCGACCATTGTCGAGTTGTTGAGAGGGCGGGGCGTGATCCTGTGCGATGACCGCAACGTCGTTTGCCGAAGAGAAGACGGATTCAGGGTTTACGGTTCCTGGAGCCACGGGGATGTGCCGGATGTGTCCGCCGAGTCGGCGCCGCTCGGGGCGGTGATGTTCTTGAACCAGTCCACGGAAAACCGGATCATTCCTTTGGATGATGAACTGGACATCGTCAAAAAGCTCGTGTCGTGCATGGTAAAGCCGTTTGTCACCCCGGACTGGTGGGAAAAAACGCTCGATCTGGCAGAGCAGATGGCAGAAGAGGCACCCTGCTATGATCTCTACTTTGATAAGAGCGGGGAAATTGAGGAAGTGCTGGAGGATGCGAGCCTTTGGATTGATGATTGTTGATTGTTGATTGTTGATTGAAGGAACGGATGATCGAATTTTGATTGATGATTGTTGATTTTTGATTGAGGCGATTAATAAAAATATAGGGAATTTGGATTGATGATTGTTGATTGTTG
>JAUWPC010000410.1 GCA_030611815.1 Desulfobacteraceae bacterium | reverse complement strand
CCATTTTTCCATCCGCTTTTCAACTTCTTCCTGACTATATGTTCGCCCTTCCTCTACGTCCTGAATACCTCGTTGAACTTTTTGCCGCACATATAAATGATATTGAATTTCCTCAAGAGTACTGGTATCAGGAAGGCCTTTTAACAATTCCATTACCTCTTGCTTGGCTGTGAACATCATAGCACCTCCTTTCAATATGGTGTTGGGTGTAACTATAAAATTATTTTAAAATCTATGTCATTACCTTAAACCCATTTTGTCACTATTGGAAGTCACAAATTGTGACCTCCAATCTTCAAATTCTCCTTTGGACAGTTCAAACATAAAATCCGAAGGAAAACGTTTGATGTTTCTTCTTACAGCCTGCTTTAATACCTTCGTTTCCACCCCATAAGGTTCCGCGAGATCCCAGTTTTAGCGGGGATACTGGATACTGGATACTCGATACTGGTTGCGAGTTGTTTTCCTTGCGTCTTGAGCCTGCCGCCGAATACTTCTGCTCACCCGAAAGGGATACAAATCGGTCCGGATCTGGTTTAACATCTTATTGAAAAATGATCCCGCGATGCGCGTGATTAGATGTTCGATCTATCTGTCTTTTTTACACCATTCGCTGCCATAAATTTTTCCAGCGTCTCATAGGGCTGTGCACCAACTAATTTATCCTGATTGATTACGAATGTCGGAACGGCCGTAATCCCCCTCGCTTTCGAAATTGCCCAATCCTCATCCACCGGATCTTTAAAGGCCCTTGTCGAAAGAACGGTCTCAGCCTCCTCTCGAGGGAGTCCGACCGATGCAGCCAAATCTAAAAGCACCGGAATTTTTGCGATGTTTTTACCATCTACAAAATATGCTCTGAAAGCCGCCATATGAAACGCATCTCCCCTGTTTTTTGATTCGGCCCAGCTCCCCAATTCCTGGGCAAGACGGCTGTTATAGGTTTTTTTTCTCTCCCCGAGAGGGAGTCCCAGTTCCGCAGCTTTATTTTTCAATCGGCGCATAATCTGATTTACATCTACGGGGTAATTCTGAAAGAGCTTTTCAAGAGAAAGCCCTTCCTCCGGCGTGTCCGGGTGAAGGGGAAACGCCCGCCACCGCACCGCTATGTCGTATTCATTTTTGACCTGTTCAATACTCCCGGTAATGAAATAGCACCACGGTCAGATGTAATCGGAAAATATCTCAAGTGTTAAAGGTATGGGCATGTCTCATCCTCCCTGTGTGAAAAGGGGTCTACTTTTTTAACCACGGATGACACGGATTTCCCGGATAAAAAAGCCTGCTATCCGTGCCATCTGTGTAATCTGTGGTTCCAATGTTGGGCCTTTAAGACCCTGGTTCTTTAGGGAGCTGTGCACCATGCCAGACCGCAACGATCCATACGACATCGCCCTTAATTCGGTAAAAGAACCGATATGGCGATATAATTACCTCCCGATAGGGACGGTCTGGAAACTCCGGTACGACTCTTCCGGATTCGGGAAAGTCCTCGAGCCTTTGCAAGACAGTTTCAGTTTGATCACGAAAACGGATTGCCGCTGAAGGTTTATCCCGCCGAGTGTAGGCTAATGCGGACAGAAACTGGGTCCTGGCAGAGGGAGTAAAGCGGGCTCTCACGATGGCTCCCCGGTTAGGAGTGAATCGGCCTCAGCAAGGACAGCTTCCAGGTCATGCCCATCGCCTATGCCTATTTCCTTTTCTCCTCTTGCTAAGATGCTCAGGACTTCTTTCTCGTGTTCAGATCTCTCAAACGTCTCGACACTTAGCATGACGGCAGCGGCTCGACCCCTCTGTGTAATGATGAAGGGTTCCTTTGAATCTTTGAGCTGCTTCAGAACCTTGGCGGTATCCTGCCTCAGATCACTAACCGGAATGATATTCAATAATTTTCCCATGGCGTACCTCCTGTCGTACTTTTAACCGTACCACCAAATGTAGTCAGAGGCAAGGGGTTTTAACCACAGATTGCACGGATGGTACGGATAATATTAGTTTACAATTCGTTTCCACTGAAGTTTTGCGTACTTGAAGTTTATCAGCAGGGCCAGTTCCGTGAAATATCAAGCCAGTTTTTTAAACATGGGGGCATCCGCATCGCAAGAGCACTAATCCTCAATCCTCATCTCTTTGCGGGACTTCCTTAGCTCTCGCTGCATCATCCAGCGGATCACGGCAGGGCTGATTCTCTGTAGCGCCCATAGAACTTTGGCGAAGCCGGTCACCACAATGATGGCTTTGTTCCGTTGAACGCCGCGCAAAATGATTTGCGCACACGCCTCAGGGGTGATGCCAAAGCGTTCGGGTAAGGATTTCAGCATCTTCTCGCGGTCGATCTTGATCACTTTGATGGTCTGGAAAATCGGCGTTTTTATATATCCCGGACAGACCACACTGACCTTGACGCCGAGATC
>JAUWPC010000393.1 GCA_030611815.1 Desulfobacteraceae bacterium | reverse complement strand
GGCAGCCAGGGCTATTGGGAGGGCATTGGGATCGGCCAATCCCACATCTTCGGAGGCAAAGCGGATCATCCTTCGGCATATAAAGAGGGGGTCTTCTCCTGCCATGAGCATCCTGTAGAGCCAGTAGACCGAGGCCTGGGTGTCGCTTCCCCGGAGGCTTTTATGGAAGGCGGAAATTATGTCGTAATGCTGTTCTCCATCCTTGTCATATGGCAATGCTTTTCGGTTCAGGGCCTTTTCAATAGTTTTCAGACCCAGACGGATGGGGGTGTCTGGTTGCTCGTCAATTGCAAAGTAAACCGCTGATTCCAGGTTGTTGAGGGCCACCCTGGCATCCCCCTGTGCAAGCTCGACAATATGGTCAATTGCTTCAGGCGTGATTTCAATATTTAGTATCCCCAATCCCTGTTCTTTGTCCGAAATGGCCCGTAGGAGGAGTGCTTTAAGATCATCCTTGCCCAAAGGGTGGAGCACTATCATCCTGGCCCTTGAGAGGAGTGGTGGGATGACCTCAAAGGAGGGGTTCTGCGTGGTTGCGCCAATCAGGATGATGAGTCCGCTTTCCACATGGGGGAGGAAGGCATCCTGTTGGGCCTTGTTAAAACGGTGGATCTCATCTACAAAGAGGATGGTCGGCTTATTTGATCGGGTTTTCTCCTCGCTGGCTTCAGAAATAATCTGCCTCAATTCTTTTATGCCGGAGGTAACCGCAGAGAAGGCACGGAAGGGGTATTGAGAGGTCTTTCCCATAATTCTGGCCAAGGTCGTCTTCCCTGAACCGGGTGGTCCCCAGAAAACCACTGAAAATATGCGCCCGCTCCCTATGGCCTTGGCCAAAAAAGAGCCAGGTCCAAGGAGATGTCCCTGGCCCATCATCTCTTCAAGTGTCTTTGGCCGCATCCTTTCCGCCAAAGGCGTACCAACTGTTTCCATCTGTTTGCTCATCAATGTGGAACCTCGTTTGCCAGGAGGCTGGACAGAAGTGACAGGAGTCTGTCTATGTCTAAAGGTCTGCCGATTGTTAGATCTGCCCCCATCTTTATCGGCACATCCCGGGTCCCAGGGTTTCCCCGGGCATTGATCAGGGCAACGGGAAGATCGGGCTGCAACCTTTTTATCTCGCGAATTATCTTGCTGGTTTCTATATCGCGAGCATTCTGATCGGCTATAACCAAATCGAATTTATTACCCCTCAATAGCTTAAGACTTTCATAGTGGGAAAAGGCGATGGTGCTTGTACTACCTTTGCTCGTCAATAACTGGTAAAGGATATCGATCACGGCCCCCTCCTCCCCGATGATCAGAATGCGGGAGTCCTTCAGCCTTTTTTTCTTGGTCTTGCCCTTGAATAAAGGAGCACTTCCGGCAAGGGGAAGCTTAATAAGGAAGGTGCTACCCCGGCCTTGATGGCTGATGACCCTGATATCTCCCTCATGCCTCCCAATAATGGCATAAGCAAGGGCCAGGCCAAGTCCCCTCCGCGCCCCATCCTTGGTGGTAAAAAAGGGGTCGAAGATTTTATCAATGATCCCTTCAGATATCCCTACCCCGTTATCCTGAAAATAGATATGGGCGAGTCCCGAATGTTCCTCTGTGGTAAGATATATTTCTCCCCCCCCTGGTATGGCCTCGATGGCGTTCAGAATTATATTTATGAAGACATCCTCCAACTCTCTTTTGCAGCCATATACTGGGGCTAATGCCCTAAGGTAGGTTTTGATTTTGATGTTATCAGCGTTAGATTCAGACCCTGCCGTCACTTTGGGATGGGATATGTTAACCGCCTTTTTGAGAACCTTCTTCAGGTCCAGAAGAGTAATCTCCGATGGATTATATTCAGTTCTTGTGAGACAATTGAGATGATTAGAGAGGAAGGCGCCTTTTTCTATAACAGCTTCAATCTTTCCCAATGATCGGAGGAGGCTATTGTCAGAGGATTCAGGGCCTTGAATCTCTTGGATATGCTCCCCGAGGAGGATCATGGAGTCTTCCAATTCCCTGCTGAAACCGGAAGCCATCCTGAAAAGGGCCTCTGTTTTCACGGATTGTCTGAGTCGTCTTTCTTGCTCCTTTCTTTGATCAAGGTTGAGCATATTGAGCAGAAAGGCCGTTTTGCCCTGATACCTGATTTTCTTGACCCGGGCTTCGTAGCATAGGATTTGGCCGGATTTTGCTGTAAGAAAGGTTTCATTTTGGTCTGGCAGGATTTGGTCCATCGGCCTTTTTTGTTGTAGCGCATTTGCAAATGAGATTGAATCAGGGTGAAGCAGATCCGGAAGTGTTTTGGCAAAGATTTCTTTGCGTGTATACCCTAACTCTCTGCAGGCAGTCTCATTGGCAAAAATGATCTTTTCCTGTTGTACGAGGAAAAGGGCTGCCGGAACATCGCTTAGCAATTTCCAGGTGTTCCTCAGCTCTTTCTGCAAAAGCCTTGCTTCCTTTTTTAGCTGGGCTATTTTCTCTCTCAGGCCACGATTTTCCTGTCTCAGCCTGTGTCCCCAGCTCTTTGGGGTGTGTTGCTGGTCTGTGCTCATCTATATTTTCCTGTAGCCGTTCATGGGTTCAAAGGTTAAGTGATGAGATAGGTTTTCTATTTCATAATCTTAATCCTAATCCTAATCTTACTCAGTACGATTATGATTAAGAGTACGATTAAGATTACGAATCCAAAAAAATTAAACCCTGAACCTGCGAACGCTTTCCTAATCCGAGGAGTGCATCCATTCAAGGTAGTCGGGCTTTTCGGTATGGTGGATGTAACAGGTGGGATC
>JAUWPC010000194.1 GCA_030611815.1 Desulfobacteraceae bacterium | reverse complement strand
GCAGTTATTTCGTCCTAATTTGTGTGAGTTTTTAAATCCAAAATCGTGCCTGAACCACGCCAAGGCGTGGTTTTCGGTCATACACTAAGTGGTTAAGCCCCGCTATGTGGAACTTTTTTGAACTCAATGCCGCCTCAGATGGCGGGACTCAACTATTTGATAATCTCTATGATCATGGTAAATAGATGGTTGTCCACCGTATCGTGAATGGCAGTATACTCCCCTTCTTCCATAAGGACAAGGCTCTTGTTTTGCCCGATATCCTTTATCTCCACCTTTTCCCAGGATTGGGCGAGATTTATGCCGAGGGCCTTGGACATGGCTTCTTTAATGCTCCAGATTCTGACAGAGGCCTCTATTTCTCCAAGCGATGAGTTTCTAACCAATATTTCCTCTTTCTCTTTCATGTAGAGTTGCCGGGATCTGAGCGCCTTTGCCGAGATCTCCTCAACGTCAACTCCCACCTTTGTTTTAGCGGCAACGGCAACGGCATACCTGCTATCATGAGAAACCGAGCAGGAAAAAACATCCCTTCCATCGGTCAGGGGAGAGCGGGGACGAATCTGATCAGGGGAAATGGTTGTGATGGATGATGCCGGGGTATCTCTATCATTTCCGGATAGTTTCCTGGAGAGGGTCTTACAGCATAGTCGAGAGCCGAGATAGCTCTTCTTTCTTTTATCCCCTAACCGGCCATATCGGTCAAGCTCGAAATCTGAAAGCGCCTTTACCGCAGTCTCGTTTATGGTCTTGAGTTCGATTACCGAAAGGGCGTCAGAGTGCGCCTTCAAGGATGGAAGCACTTGATGTTGAGCCCCTTCCAAGACCCATTGGGGCGGCCTCATTCTGCCGCCACTCACATCCTCCATCAGGACGTCCAAGGCGGCTTCATAGAAAACGCCATCCTGGCCGTAGATCCATATATCAAAGAGAAGTGCTTTCGAGTCTCCTTTTTTTGGGATAATTCTCGCAATATAGGTGGCCCCAGGACGCGTCTGTTTGAATATGCGCCGCATCCCGAAACCGACAGGGAAACCGACGATCCCTCTGTAGCGCTGTCCCCAGGCGCAGGCGGCATGCAAGGCTGCATCAAGGGGGAAAGGGGATCCTAAAGGTGCTGATGCCGCACCGAGTTCACGCGCATAAACAGATGTGATGGCGCCTTGTTCAGAAACCGTCAAGGCCTCCACATTATGATACGCTGGGCCAAAAGGGACAAGCTCGCCATAAAGCCTGTCAGATGGAATATCAATCCCGAGTCCTTCTAAGGCAGAGATTTCGTCTAATAGCGGGGGCGCGGGTTCTTGAGGGTTTTTGGAGAATCTAAGGGATACATGCTCTTTTGTCCGGGTGATGGAACCTGCTTTTGCCCTGGTTTTTGTGATGAGCCTTGAGATTACGCTGCCATCTTCATGGACCTCTATTTCATTGAACGCGTCTATCAGGGCAACGCGAGGGTTAATGTATAAAAATCTGTCAAACCTTGCATCAAGAATGGAATCGATTTTTATATCCGGTAGATAGTCTGATGTGGATGCCGCTAATAGTTGCAGGGCTTCTACGGCAGGGAGAACCGCTTTTCCCTCAAACTGATGATCCATCAGGTAAGGATAGATTTTAATCTTCAGAGGCAGCCGCACCTTATCAGCTATTTTGGGAAGCTCTTCCATAGATGGCGTGTTTTTTCGTCGATGGCCACAGGCACGCCGGAGGAGTTAATAGAGCAATGCCTGGTGAATCCCTTACATACAATATCTTCAGTTTCTTCGTGGGTGATCACATAGTCGAACCGGAGACGGACCCTCTCAAGTTTTGCAGGGTGTGTATGTATCCACATTGGGTCATCGTAACGCAAAGGTGTGTAGTACTTAACCCCGATCTCAATGATCGGGTATATATGCCCGCCCTCTTCAATTTGCCGGTATGTGTATGCAGTGTCACGCATTAGGGAAGCCCTGGCGAATTCGAAAAATCGAAGGTAGTTGGAGTGGTATACGATTTGCGAACGATCCGTGTCGGCATAAAGCACACGATTTCTGCACCTGTGCCAGACCAGTCCACTGGTCTTGTCTCTTACATATCGGTCATCGTAGGTAAGCGGTTCAGGGATAAAAGGGTTTGGCCTCATATTATGTGCCTCTAAAGACCACGCAGCAGTTGGTTCCGCCAAATCCAAATGCATTGGAAAGAAAGATATCATAGGTCATTTTCCTGACCCTGTTTGGGACGACATCAATACCATCCAGTTTGGGATCTGGTAGATGGTTGACTGTTGGAAGCACAAGACCCTTTTGCATTGCTTCTATGCTGAGAGCGGCTTCTATGGCGGCGGCAGCCCCTAAGGTGTGCCCTATCTGGGATTTAGTGGAAGATACAGGTATCTTTTCCAACTGACTCCCGAACACCTCTTTGAGACAGTCAATTTCCATGCTGTCGCCTCTCGATGTCGATGTCCCATGGGCGTTTACATATTGAATATCCCCAGGGGTTAATCCCGCATCGTCAATTGCCTCCTGTATCGATCGGACAACCGTCTCCGAATTGGGCCTTGTAAAGTGAAAGGCGTCTGATGTCCAGCCAATACCCAGGACCTCGGCCTTTGGAACAAGTCCATAGGTCGCGAGCATATCTTCGGCTGCCAGGACAAGCACTCCTCCACCCTCGGAAAGGACAAAGCCTTTTCGATCGATGCTGAAAGGGCGCGAGGCCTGAGACGGATCATCATATGCACGGTCCCCGGGAAGGATCTTGATCGTGGCATTCATGTTCTCGAACCCATGAATGATCTCGGGAATAATACAGGTTTCAGCGCCTCCCGCAAGTACAAAGTCGCAATCCCCGTCCCGTATCATTCTTGACCCGATTCCGACCGCGTGGTTGCCAGAGGCACAGGCACCCTGGGGAGAGAAGACCGGTCCTGTAAACCCCAACAGCATTCCAGCCTTACCCGAGGGCAGGTTGGCGCATAGATTCGGGAGGAGGTATGGGCTTACCTTCAGGGGGCCATTGTCGAGATAATTATTCATTGCAATACGAAAGGCATCTGTTCCGTTCAGGGCCGAGCCGATAAGGCAGGCGGTTCTTGGCCCGGTATCTTTATCAATCCGTAGCCTCGCGTTTTCAAGCGCCTCCCTGCATACGGCCAATGTCAGAAGGACAAATCCGGCATTCCAGTTGTATGCCTCTTTGGCATCAACAAAATCAAGGTCCAAAGGATCCCATTCAGGGATCTCCCCCACTACATTGCAAAGGGAATCGACCTGGCACCTGGTTACTTTTCCAAAACCCGTTTCCCCCTTAACTGCCCGTCTCCAACTTTCAGCGAATGTTTTTCCGAGGGGGGTTGCCGCGCCATATCCGATAACAAATACTCGTCTGTTTTTAGGCGCCTTCATCTTCTTACCCTACCCTTTGAAAAACCACGCACGAGTTGCAGCCTCCAAAACCGAATGAATTCTTCAATATAAATTCCTGGCTCATATCACGCGCCCCCTCTGAAACGCAATCCAATTCAATTTCCGGGTCCGGAGTATGGTTAATGGTGGGAAGCAAGGTGTTGTTGAGCATCCCTTCAATGGCGAATATCGATTCGATCGCGCTTGATGCCCCCATGGCATGACCTATGAGAGACTTGTTTGCTGAAACCGGTGGAATACGGTCGCCAAAAACCGCTTTCAAGGCGTCAAATTCGACCTTGTCGCCCACTCTTGTTGAAGTGGCATGCGCATTTATGGCATCAATATCAGAAGGGTTTATGCCGGCATCCTCAATGCTTTCAGAAATACAGCGCCTTACTGTCTGAAGGTTAGGCGCCACAAAGTGATAGGCGTCTGAGGTCATACCCCAACCGGCCATCTCAATATTATACCCTATGCCATGGGCCTTGGCAAAGTCCCTTGTTGCGATGATAATGCTGCCTGCGCCTTCAGATATTACGAATCCTCTTCTGTCAATCGAGAATGGACGGCTCACTTCTGCTGGAGGGTCCGGCTCCTGGCCTTCCTTGGGCCTGTAAGCGCCGTTCATAGTTGCAAAGCCAGCCACAATCGGTTCAACTAAGGCAAAATCCACGGCACCGCATATGACAACGTCGGCCCTCCCCTGCTCTAAAAGCATTGCTCCCACTATCATTGATGTGACACCTGTTGCGCACGCGGTAACGGTGGACATAACAGGGCCGGTGGCCTTAGTTAAGATGGATACTTTTCCTCCTACCATGTTTATACATGAATTCGGATTTGTAAAGGGGTGAGGCATCTTCCCCTCTGAAATCATTCGCCTGTCTGCCTTAAGAACCGCGTCCTGTCCCCCCACCGCAGAACTGAAGGTGATCGCCACTCTCGGTGACAGGTCAGGGCTTATCACCACCCCGCTCTTTTCAAGGGCGCGGTGCACAATCAGCATGGCATACTTGAAGATGGGGGATGTCCAGTGGGCCAGGTTGCGAGGGGAGAGAAACGGATAGGGGGTGGTGTCTATATCCTCCACCTGCCCGGCAATATGGACCGGAAACCCTTCTCCCACAGGGAAGCGTGTGAGATGACCGATCCCGCTTTCACCCTTGACAGACCGGTTCCATTGGGTTTCCATGTCGATCCCGAGGGGTGAGACCGCGTCATATCCTAAGATTACTGCCTTTCTCGAATTCATGGGGATAGTTTTTGACTCTAAAACCCGCTATTTGTCTCATAGAGTGCACAGAGTACACAGAGAAAAACAGAAGCAATAGTTCATCATCATACTCGTAATCTCAATCATACTCTTTTACAGCCTACTAACATCCTTCTTCAACAATCGAGGTCATCGCCGAGTCCCGAATTACGAATTCTGACGGCAAAATCAATGAGACGAAAGGCTAAATTCTTTGTTTTCCTTCGTCACTTCTTGATCCCGCTGTAAGCGGGATTACTATTACACAGGCAACTTAAATTGCCATTTTTGCAGAAAGAACTTTCAGGACACGGCACTCTGTAGTCACTCTCCGGTAATGCTGGTAATCCTGACTGTTAGAGAAACTTCGGATGAGAAAACGCTTGGGTGGAAACTGATGTCAGGTTCTTGAATATTGTAGCTCTCAAGAAAATGCTGTTAGCCTCTGACCTTCTGTTTTTTTGCTGCTTTTCAATCAACAATCGACAATCAACAATCATCAATCCCAACGGTTACCATGGAATAAATTGATAAAGTTTTGCGAACATTTCGTAGATCTCAATCCAGTTTTTGAGGTCCTGTTCGGAACGTATGTGTGCCCTCTTATTTACCATTACCCAGCTCATGTGGGCGGCCCCATCCTTGCAAGTTGAGCAATCTCGTGTTTCGGATGTGCAACACCGATGCATTGTCTTTAGATCCGACGCCCAACGGATAAAGCCGATCAGACGTCTCGGCCTGGGATCCCTGCGGTCTATCGGCTCTGTCACGGAGGGGCATTCCTCCCAGCCAAAGGTGCGGTTGAACATTTTTCCTGTAGTAATAATTTCGTGGTAATATTTGGAGGATATAACCGCATCAGGATAGTTATCAAGCATATCGTCCATTTCAGCCCGGATATCTCTCAGTTCTCCTTCTGTCCAAAAAAATTCCTCAACTCCTTCATCATTTGAGAGTAATTGCATATGGACCTTTAAACCGACGTCTCTGATCCTCTTTACAATTCGCTCCGTTTTTCCGATCTGTTTGGGGGTAATCGTATAAAGGTAGTAGGCATAAGGATCGCCTTCATAGTTCCTGCTTGATATGGAGAAAGTGTCCTTCCCCCTGAGGAGCTTCTCGTCTTCTTCATCGCCCCACAGGGAGATGCCGACCATCATATGGGGAAACCTGTCCCTCGGGACCTTGATCAGGCCGTTTGTCGCACAAAATGTGGATAATCGGTTATAGAAGGCCTCAACCCTGTCAAGGCAGAGGGTGGGCTCTCCACCGATCAGGATGGCGAGATTTACACCCCGCTCCTTTTCCCTGTCAATAAACTCTTTCCATTTTTTCAGGTCCATCTCCTCTTTTGCCACCTTGTCTTCATCAGAGGAAAAAAAGAAGCAGCCTTTGCAGCGGAGATTGCATCGATTTGTCACATCATATATTGAACTCCTGATATTCAACCTGGAGATCGCTTTATATCGTTTATGCCACTCTTTATCCAATAACGAGCTAACTGTCTTCATTTACAAAACTCCTTGGAGATCCGGTTTTCTCAGGACGTTATGGAATGTTGCGGGTGTATCATAATCCTAATCTGACTCAACACGATTATGATTATGATTATGATTAAGATTAAGAAAGAGGAAAGCTATCTCATCCCTTAACCTTTGAACCCGTGAACGGCTACCGAAAAAGGTCGTGGCCCGGGGGCGCAACCAAATGATCACATAGGTTTTCACCTTTTTCATATCCCATGACCCATACAGAAAGATAGGTGTCCACATAGTCAAGCCAAGACTTTAATTCATCGGGCGCAGTTGCATGGCGGAATAACCTTGCAGTAACAACTGCGCTTCCGGCCGCGTAATGCCTGCAATCACTGCAGTCCGTATCCGGCACGCAGCAGGCAACATCCCTGTCCCATGTAAGATCGGTTCGATATTGCCTGAAAGATCGACCAAGACCTATCGCCTGG